>NZ_DJIO01000128.1:0-36567 GCF_002433655.1 Thalassolituus sp. UBA6592
ACGTCACCTGGGTATGCTTCACGGCCCGGTGGGCGTTTCAGCAGCAGGGAGATCTGACGGTATGCCCATGCCTGTTTAGTCAGGTCATCGTATACGATCAGTGCATCTTCACCGCGGTCCAGGAAGTATTCACCCATCGCACAGCCAGCGTATGGAGCCAGGTACTGCATTGCTGCAGGATCGGCTGCACCAGCGGCAACGATGATGGTGTGTTCCATTGCGCCATGCTCTTCCAGCTTACGCACTACGTTAGCAATAGAAGATTGCTTCTGACCAATGGCCACGTAGATACATTTAATGCCGGTACCTTTCTGGTTGATGATGGCATCGATAGCCATGGCAGACTTACCAGTCTGACGGTCACCAATGATCAGCTCACGCTGGCCACGGCCTACCGGTACCATGGAGTCAACTGCCTTATAACCAGTAGGCAGAGGCTGGTCTACACCCTGACGTGCAATAACGCCTGGTGCAACGCGCTCAACCGGAGCAAAGGTAGAAGTTTCGATCGGACCCTTACCATCGATTGGGTTACCCAGTGTGTCGACAACGCGACCCAGCAGAGCTTCGCCAGTCGGTACTTCCAGAATACGACCAGTACATTTGGCAGTCTGGCCTTCAGCCAGGTTTTTGTATTCACCCAGAACAACGGCACCAACGGAGTCACGCTCCAGGTTCATTGCCAGGCCATATACACCGCCTTCAAATTCAATCATTTCACCGTACATGGCGTCAGCCAGACCGTGAATACGAACGATACCGTCGGATACAGATACGACGGTGCCCTCGTTCTGGGCTTGTGAAGTCACATCGAGACTTTCGATGCGTTTTTTGATGACTTCACTGATCTCGGATGGATTCAGTTGCTGCATGCATCGTCCCTCAAACTAGGATTTCATCGCTTCGGCTAATTTAGACAGCTTACCGGTGATCGAGCCGTCGATTACCAGATCACCTGCACGGATGATGGCGCCGCCGATGAGAGACTCATCGACTTCGCTGGTCAAACGTACGTCGCAGTTCAGTTTGGCTTTCAGTGCCTGTGCCAGCTTGTCCGCCTGGTCACTGCTCAGTTCCTGTGCAGAAGTCACAACAACATCAACAGTGTTCTGCAGCTGAGCTTTCAGCTCTTCATACAGAGCGGCGATTTCAGGCAACAGCGGCAGGCGCTTGTTTTCTGCCAGAACGGCTACCAGGTTTTTGGCTGCGTCTTTCAGCTTGTCGCCACATACGTCAGTCAAAGCCTGTGCCTGCTGTTCAGCCGTCAGAGACGGGTGCACCAGTACCTTTGCCATATCGGCATCGGCAGCGAATGCCGCCAGGATCGCCAGGTCATCAGACCAGGCGTCCAGAGCATTCTTCTCTTGTGCTTCAGCAAACACCGCTTTCGCGTATGGCCGAGCGAGAGTTGTTAATTCAGCCATGGCAACCCCGCTTACAGTTCGTCAGCAAGTTTATTCAGCAGCTCAGAGTGAGCGGCCGGATCAACTGACTTACCAAGAATTTTGGCTGCACCGGCAACGGCCAGCTCAGATACCTGCTTACGCAGATCTTCTTTAGCGCGGTTCACCTCTTGCTCAACTTCAGCTTGAGCAGCGGCTACCAGACGTGCACCTTCAGAACGAGCGGCTTCTTTAGCCTCATCGATAATCTGGTTGGCACGCTTGTTAGCCTGTTCGATGATTTCAGCAGCTTTTTCTTTGCTTTCACGCAGCTGGTCAGACGCTTTTTCCTGCGCCAGTTCCAGATCACGTGCAGCGCGGTTAGCTGCATCCAGACCATCGGCAATTTTCTTTTCACGCTCTTGCATGGCGCCCAGCAGGTGAGGCCATACAAACTTCATGCAGAACCACACGAAGATTGCGAACGTGATGATCTGGCCGATCAGAGTCGCGTTAATGTTCACGCCAGAGCCCTCATGTTCATTGATTAAGGAAGTTCGTTTTTAACTTGAACCCTTAGGCAGCGAACATCAGGTACAGACCCAGACCAACACCGATCATTGGCACGGCGTCCAACAGACCAGCGATCAGGAACATTTTACCTTGCAGCATTGGACCCAGCTCAGGCTGACGAGCAGTACCTTCCAGCAGACGACCACCCAGCAGACCAAAACCGATTGCAGTACCCAGAGCACCCAGACCGATCATCAGAGCTGCAGCCAGGAATACCAGACCTTGTTCCATAATTTTCTCCAAATAGAAGTAGTTAGTTAAAGTGAGTTAAGGGTTAAAAATTAATGATCTTCGTGCGACATGCTCAGATACACGATGGTTAACATCATGAAAATGAACGCTTGCAGTGTGATCACCAGAATGTGGAAAACCGCCCAGGCCCATTGCAGAACACCACCCATAATGGCCAGCGCCGCTCCGGCAGAGAACATCAGCGCGATGAGGATGAAGATCATCTCACCGGCATACATGTTGCCGAACAGACGCAAAGCCAGAGAGATAGGCTTGGCGATCAGAGCAACGGATTCCAGAATTAAGTTAATAGGGATAAAGATGGCCTGAACGACTGGGTTCTTAGCGCTGAACGGCTGCAGAGTCAGCTCGCCAACGAAGCCGCTGATGCCTTTCACCTTGATAGAATAGAAGATCATCATGGCGAAAACAGTCAGGGACATACCCATCGTGATGTTAACGTCGGTAGAAGGCACAACTTTCATGAAGTGCAGACCCATGGCGCCGAAGATAGTTGGCAGCACGTCTACCGGGATAAGGTCCATGAAGTTCATCATGAAGACCCAGGTGAAGATGGTCATTGCCAGAGGAGCAACCAGCGGGTTATGGCCGTGGAACGCTTCCTTGGTTGTGTTGTCAATAAACTCGATGATCATTTCAGCGAAGTTCTGGAAACCAGTAGGAACCGCAGTGGTTGCCTTCTTAGCCGCACGCCAGAACAGGAACATGATCAGAGCGCCGAGGCCGAAAGACCAGCCCAGAGAATCCACGTTTACCGCGGTGAAGCCCATCTGAGCTGCTTCTTCTGAGTTGTGAGCCATGGTCCAGGTCGCAGTGGTCAGTTCGTGCTCATGCACTGTGCCATCTTCTGCAACTTCGTGACGGACGTAACCGGCAGGGAGCTTACCGTAGGTAAGATTGGTTAAATGGTGCGAGATATATTCCTGGGAATTACCAGCCATTGTTCACTCTCGTTTTCTAAGGTTTATAAATTGGCAATCTTTGCTGAAGCGATGTGCCCCAGCTGCACTGTTATGAAACCGGCAAACAGTGCAAGAACATTCAGAGGCTCAACGCGCTGGAAGATGACACCAAAACACAGCGCTGTGAGCACAAACTTCCAGGACTCACCCTGGTAAAACGACTGCACCACATGTGCAGCAGACCTTGCACCGCTGTAGCGAAATGCGCGCCAGATAAAATAGGCATTCGGCAGAGCGCAGGTCAGTCCGCCTAACAGGGCCGATTTTGCGGCCAGCGGACTATGCAGAAGCGCAATCAGCGCGACCAGCATCGTGAGTAACAGTTGAAAGATCACGATCCGGTAGACCGGAGGACGTGGTATGCCAGGCATCCAGGGCCCCATTTAATTGGTCAGTTTCTGCAACGGCCTTTTTCAGGCGGCCGTGATTATATGGGGTACCCCACATAGCTTCAACCGAAACACGAGGCAAAATGATAATAATTAGCCTAAAGGAGGTGATGCAGATCAGGCTGAAGTACATTGTAAGAAATACCACTGTAAAGACAGTGGTATTGTGGCTTTTGCGACGGTAAAGGTACGTAAAGGTACTTTTAAAACCAGCTTATTTGATGTGAGCGAGGATGCCGTCCAGTTCGTCCAGCGAGCTGTAATTGATGACCAGCTTGCCTTTGCCTTTGGCGGAATGGGCAATCGCTACTTTCGCTCCCAGACGATCCCCCAGCAGGCGCTCAAGGCGCTGAATATCCGGGCTGACTTTGGTACCCGCGGAAGGCTTCTGATCACCACCTTCCAGCAGATGACGCACCAGGGCTTCCGTCTGACGAACCGTCAGCGCACGGGTCACAACCTGTGATGCTGCCTCGCTTTGCCTGCCACCTTCAAGACCGAGCAGGGCACGGGCATGGCCCATTTCAATGTCGCCGTGTTCGAGTAATTTCTTCACGTCGTCATTGAGATTCATCAGCCGCAGCAGGTTGGCAACGGTAGCGCGGTTTTTACCCACAGCCTCAGCCACTTCCATCTGTGTCAGCTCAAATTCGTGCTGCAGACGGTAGAGCGCATTGGCTTCTTCCATCGGGTTCAGATTCTCACGCTGGATGTTTTCGATCAGCGCCATGGCGATGGCGGCTTCATCGGGTACATCCCGGATTAACGCCGGTACACGATCCAGCTGTGCCAGCTGGGAAGCACGCCAGCGGCGCTCACCGGCAATAATTTCATAACGGTTTTCACCTACAGGCAAAGGCCGCACGACGATAGGCTGCATCAGACCCTGAGATTTAATCGACGCCGCCAGCTCTTCCAGCGCTTCCGGCTGGATATCTTTACGTGGCTGGTACTGCCCCGGCTGAATCCACTCCACCGGCAGATGACGCAGTTCGCCATCAGTGAAATCACTTTGATCAGTATCGACGACGGTTACGGCAGCCTGTTCCTCAGGTATGTCCTCTGCCGGCGCATCATCCGGCAGGGTCGCTACTTCCGCTGCACGGGAGCTGGTTAACAGGGCATCCAGCCCACGTCCGAGGCCGCGTTTTTTCTTCGTCATGCGATCTGACACCTTCTTTATTTACTCTGTGCTGTCTGCCCGAGGCGACGGTTCATTTCTCCGGCCAGGGCCAGATATGCCACCGCACCGCGGGAGGATTTATCATAAGTCAGTACCGGCATGCCGTAACTCGGCGCTTCTGCCAGACGGACGTTGCGCGGAATGACGGTGCCGTAGACGCGATCGCCAAAATGGCTGATCAGCTGAGTGGAGACATCCACGGTCAGGCTGTTGCGCGGGTCGTACATGGTGCGCAGCAGGCCTTCGATTTCCAGTTTCGGATTGAGGCTGCCTTTGATCGACTCAATGGTCTGCATCAGCGCGCTGAGACCTTCCAGTGCGTAGTACTCACACTGCATCGGGATCAGCACCCCCTGGGCGGCAACCAATGCGTTGACCGTCAGCATATTCAGTGAGGGCGGACAGTCGATCAGGATATAGTCGTAATCCGGGCGCACTTCCGCCAGCGCTTCACGCAGACGGACTTCGCGGCGCGACATATCCATCAGTTCAACTTCGGCAGCGGTCAGGTCACCATTGGCCGGCAACAGGTCAAACAGACCATGCTCGGATTTGTGCACAGCCGCGGCTGTACGGCATTTGCCGGTGAGCACTTCATACATGGACAGTTCAAGATCGTGTTTATCGACCCCGCTGCCCATGGTGGCGTTACCCTGCGGATCGAGATCCACCAGCAGAACCCGGCGTTTGGTCGCCACCAGAGAGGCGGCCAGATTCACGGCTGTGGTGGTTTTGCCAACACCACCTTTCTGATTCGCGATAGCCAGAACTTTGCTCACGATGTTTCCTTTTGCCTTAACTCAGCGGGGTACCAGACGCAGCAGATGTCGCTCGCCTTCCACGCCCGGTACCTCGATGGCATGACTCGCCACCAGCTTAAATTCGTCTTCAATTGCGCGCAGTTCGTCGTCCGGATACTGACCTTTCATGGCGAGAAAACAGCCATCATCGGCGCGCAGATGGCGGCACCAGGTGGTCATATCTGCGAGCGAGGCAAACGCGCGGCTGACAATCATATCGAAAGGCTGTGGGGGATGATATGCCTCCACCCGATCGTTCACTATGGTGAGGTTCTCAAGCTGCAGCGCGGTACGCGCCTGAAACAGAAAGCGGGTTTTTTTGCCATTAGAATCGAGCAGGGTGAACTGCTTGTGCGGGTTCATAATGGCCAGCACCACACCCGGCAATCCCGGTCCTGTGCCAACATCAATAATGGTGTTGGCTTCCTGTACATAAGGATGCACCGCCAGACTGTCGAGCAGATGCAGATCAACCATGCTCTGCGGTTCGCGGATGGCGGTCAGGTTGTAGGCCTTATTCCATTTCTGAAACAGCCCGAGGTAATCCATCAATGCGTCCGCCTGAGCATCGGTGAGCTCAATCTGCATAGCGGAAGCGCCGCGCAGCAGCCGGGCCTTCAGGGCATCATTGGAATCAGTCATGGGTAGTCTTCCGGGCAATCACAGCAGGGATGTTCAAAGGCGCGGATATTACCACAAATCCGCCGGCGGGTTCGTCCTTGCTGTATTCCTGCGACTTCTTCCTGCAGCAATCCCTGCTCAGGGAAAACCCTGACAACTGCAGGTATTAATCCTTAACGTGAAAAAAACTGTTCGCCTGTGGCTAAGTTCTAAAATAACCAAAACAGTTAAACTCGTACTAATTGAATAATCCGGTGATTTTATGAAAGCTCAACCTTCTCTATATGTACCCCATGGTGGTGGCCCCTGCTTCTTTATGGACTGGCCGGGCGACCCGCACCTGTGGGACAACATGGCCAATATGCTGCGTTCGATTCCTGAGCGTGTGCCGCAGGCACCAAAAGCCATCCTGCTGATTTCCGCCCACTGGGAAGCACCGGTCTTTACCTTTGCCGGTGGTGCTCAACCGGATCTGGAATACGATTACTACGGCTTCCCACCGCACACCTATGAGCTGACCTATAAAGCAGCCGGTGCGCCTGAGCTGGCCGAAAAAGCCGCAGGCCTGCTGCGTGCAGCCGGCATCGAAGCCAATGTGGATGCCAATGCACCATGGGATCACGGTGTGTTTATTCCGTTAAAAGTGGCGTACCCGAACGAAGACGTACCGGTACTGGCGATGTCGCTGAAACAGGGTCTGGACCCTGCCGAACACGTGGCTGCCGGTAAAGCACTGCAGAGCCTGCGTGATGACAACGTGCTGATCATCGGCAGCGGCCTCAGCTACCACAACCTGCGCGCATTTTTTGCTCCGTCCCAGAGTGATATGCAGGCTTCCAAAGCGTTTGATGACTGGCTCAACGATGCTGCGGCCAAACCTCTGGATCAGCGTGCTGAAGCCCTCGACCACTGGACGACAGCACCTGCTGCCCGTCAGGTGCATCCGCGTGAAGAGCACCTGCTGCCGATGATGATTGTCGCCGGTGCCGGTGGTGATGATGCCGGTGCAGCCTTCTATAAAGACGCTGTCTTTGGCAAAGCTGTATCTGCTATTGGTTTTGGCCTCTGAGCCGGCTCACCTGTAGTGCTTCTTCAGCGCTACTGATGTGTGGAAATCCCGATCACAAGATTTCCACACATTCCTTAAGGTTGGTTTAAGGCAGCGCGTTTTATTCTGGAGTCATCTTCAGAGGAGAGTGCGCTATGAACCACACAGGCCAACCTGTTCACAGCAGTAAAACCACACCGTCTTCAACCGCGGATGAATCCCGCACCGTGCGTGTCTGGGATCCGCTGGTGCGTATCTTTCACTGGTCGCTGGTGCTGTTCTTCTTTTCCGCCTACCTCAGCGAAGACGTATCCGACACGCTGCACGTGTGGTCCGGTTACGCCGTTACCCTGCTGATCATCTTCCGTCTGGCCTGGGGCATCATCGGCACACGCCATGCCCGCTTTACAGATTTTGTCCGCTCACCACGTAATGTGCTGCAGTATCTGAAGGATATTCCCGCAGGCCGCGCCAAACGCTATCTCGGCCATAATCCGGCCGGTGGTGCCATGATCATCGCTCTGCTGGTATTTATTGCCGGTACCGTGATCTTCGGTATGGCAACGCTGGGCGCAGACGAAAACGCCGGACCACTGGCTGGCAGCTGGCTGGCGACGTTTAACGAACACACGCTGAAAGAAATCCACGAGTTCTTCGCCAACGGCACCCTGATGCTGGCGCTCCTGCACGTTGCCGGAGTGCTGTTCAGCAGCGTCCATCACCGTGAAAACCTGGTGCGTTCAATGATTCACGGCCGCAAAGAAACGCGCAGTGATGACGCACAGGCGGGGGAATAAAGATGAAGCGACGTCCCATATTTCTGTTTGCTATGAGCCTGCTGGCCGCTGCTTTAACGGTTAATCAGGTACAGGCTGCTGACAGTGCTGAAAGCCAGTTGCAAGCACTGCAACAGCAGGGCGCCGGGCCCTTTGATGCCCAGGCCGGTCAGGAGTTATGGCAGCAACAGGTCAACGGCCGCAGCTGCAGCCAGTGTCATAACGCAGACCCGGACCAGCCAGGTACCCACCAGCGTACCGGCAAAGCGATTCCGCCGATGTCAGTGCGCGCTAATCCGAAGCGCTTTACTGACGCCGCCAATACCGAAAAGTGGTTCCGCCGCAACTGTCGCTGGACACTGGGCCGGGAATGTTCTGCTCAGGAAAAAGGCGATGTTATCCGCTGGCTGAGCCAGCCCTGAACAATCAGCAGCCATCGGTAACCGATGGCTATTGCCAGAAGTGTACTGTGGAGGTGCGCTATGTCTGAACAAACCCCGGCCACATCAGAACAAACCCCAGCAACTGCGGAACAAACCCCTGCCGCAGCGGGCCAACGCAGCAAGGTCATTAATGTTCTGCGCTACGGCGCCGGCTCTCTGCTGCTTGGCGGCGCTCTCGTTCTCGGCCTCTATGGCGTCGGCGGTGGCATCCATACCTCACTGGCTGACAGTGATCATAAAGATGATGACCACAGCTATCGTCAGTACGAGGATTACCGCAATGCGTCAGCTGCACCACAGAATGCCTTGTATGCCGCAGAGTGCAGCAGCTGCCATATAGCCTATCCGGCAAAATTCCTGCCTGCCCGCAGCTGGCAGGCTTTGATGTCCGGCCTGGACGATCACTTCGGAGAAGATGCCAGCCTCACGCCAGCGCAACAGAGCGGGATTCTGAACTACCTCACCAGTGCCGCCGGTGATGACTATAAATTCAGCCGGCGTCTTGATGATCAGGAGACTCCCCTGCGCATCACAGAACTGCCATACTTTCTGCGTAAGCACGACGAAGTACCGCAGAGGATGGTACAGGACAATCCGCAGGTGCGGTCTTTCAGCCAATGCGACAGCTGCCACCGTCAGGCAGCCAAAGGCAGGTTCAATGAACACGAAGTGGATATTCCCGGTTTTGGCCGCTGGGATGATTAACGTCGCCAGTGCCAGCGATCATGATCACGACAGCGACAACTACGGCAGCCACAGCCATCGCCACGCTTACCCGGCGCAGGCACAGATCCGCCAGTGGGTGGAGCAGGGTGAGATTCTGTCGCTGGAGACGATTCTGCAGCGCCACAACCTGCCCGGTGAATTGCTGGACGTAGAAGTGGAATGGGAAGACGACGTGCTGGTGTACGAACTCAAATGGATCGATGACTACCGTCAGCGCCACAAAACCTGGATTAATGCCAGCAGTGGCGAGCTGCTGGGTGACAAGGTAAAAGATCACGACTGATGAAACTGCTGTTAATAGAAGACGATCAGGAACTCACCGCCGCGCTGCAGCCGGTGCTGCGCGACGCCGGCTATGCTCTGGAGCTGGCCGATAACGGCATCGACGGCGAATTTCTCGGCAACGAATTACGCCCGGATCTGATCATTCTTGATCTCGGCCTGCCGGGTAAAAACGGCCTCGATGTGCTGCGCAGCTGGCGCAGCTCGGGTAACCGCACGCCGGTGTTAGTACTCACTGCGCGGGATGCCTGGCATGAACGGGTGGACGGCCTGAAGGCCGGTGCTGACGATTATCTCGGCAAACCTTTCCACACCGCAGAGCTGCTGGCGCGGCTGGAAGCCATTGGCCGCCGTCACAGCGGCAACGCCAGCAATGAACTGAGCTGGCGCGGCGTACGGCTCGATACTGAACGCCAGCAGGCGCATACCGCTGACGGAGGCACCATTGATCTCACCGGCATCGAATTCCGCCTGCTGCGCTATCTGCTGCAACACCCCAACGACGTGCATTCCAAAACCCGTCTGAGTGAGCACGTTTACGAGGAAGATCTGCAGCGCGACAGTAACGTTATGGAGGTGTACATCAACCGCCTGCGCCAGTACTTCGGCAAAGACTTTATTCAGACCCGTCGCGGCCAGGGCTACCAACTGCGGCCGGAGAACAGCCAATGATTTCCGTTCAGCAGCAGCTCCATCGCCAATGGCTGCTGACGTTGCTGGTTATCCTGCTGCCGCTGCTGTTGCTGGCGGATTTCGGCGTGCGCGAGATGACCAGCCATTACATTCTCGACCGCCTCGACCAGGATGCCGAAAGCCTGATCTCCGCCATGAACGAAGACGATCAGGGCGTCTGGCACATTGATTACGACCGCCTCGGCAGCCTGTATCAGCGCGTCTACTCCGGCCATTATTTTGCCATTCACGCCGACGGCATCGACCTGCACAGCCGCTCGCTGTGGGATCACCCGGCCCCGGATATTCATCTGGGTGAGGGCGAAGCCCGTCACTGGCAGCAGCCCGGTGTCGACCGCGGCAATCATCAGGAAGCCTGGCTCAGCTATGCCCAGGGCATACGCATCAATGATCACACCTTCACCGTCTGGGTGGCCGAAGACATCTCGCCGCTGAAGAGCCTGCTGCAACAATACCGCATCATCGCCCTGGCCCTGCTGAGCGGCGCCATGCTGGCACTGCTGCTGTTGCAGCGCCGCCAGCTGCGCTCAGCGTTCAGCCGTCTGCAACCACTGCAACAGCAGCTGCGTGAACTCAGATTTGGCGAGCGCAACAGCCTCAACTCCGGCGTTGACGATCTGCCCCAGGAAGTACAGCCGCTGGCGGAAGAAATCGACCGCCTGCTGATTCTGCTGCAGGAACGGGTCAGCCGCTCGCGTAATGCGCTGGGGAATCTCGCCCATGAAATGAAGCGCCCACTGCAGCAGCTGCAGTTAATGGCAGAGCAGCTCAGTCCGCAACAGCAACAGCAGCAGCGCGATATCCTGCAGCGCCTGCAGACCCTGATTCAGCGTGAACTGAAACGTGCGCGCATCGTCGGCCTGTCATCGCCCGGTCGCCAGACCCGCCTCGATGAAGAACTGCCGCCGCTGATTCAGATTCTGCGGCAGCTCTATCCACAGACGCAGATTTACAGCGATTATCCGCCGGGCGAAGTAATGCCACAGGATCGTGACGACATGCTGGAGTTACTCGGTAATCTGCTGGATAACGCCTGCAAATACGCCGCCGGCGATATTCATCTGAGCATTGCGCGCAAAGACAATGGCTGGCAGCTGGAGGTCAGCGATAACGGCCCGGGCATTGATGGGTGTCATCAGAAACGTCTGCTGCAACGCGGCGAGCGTTTGGATGAACAGGGCCCGGATGGCAGCGGACTGGGTCTCGCCATCGCGCAGGACATCGTGAAAAGTTACGGCGGAGAAATGCAGTTGAATAACCGCGAGCCACGAGGGCTCAGAGTAACCGTGTTCCTTCCACAGCTCTGATTATCTTCGCCGTAGTGGACATATGAGTTGTGCCAGAGCGCTGGGGGGGCTGAGCAGAAACATATATCTTGTAACAGGATATGCCGCTAACCCATTAATTTTTATAAATATAATTAAATAATAAAAATGTCATTTATATGCGGCATAACTCCAATACAGCCACTTTCCGCTCCCGGCCCCAAAGCGTTAATTAAATCCGGATAATCATCAACAGCCGCGGGTAACAACGAATTCATCTTCGCTGATATTGCGCTGCTCGAAATTCAGATGATATTGCACCTGATGCAGAATATCTTTTTGCGTCCGGCGCTCAGCGAGCCGGCTCAATATCTGAGTGAAAAGAATATCCTCGAGATACCCTTTATTTACTCTATTGTCATCAATGGCAGCCTGATCCAGCTGCTGCAGTAAGCTGTCGATGACCTGTTGTTCTCCGCTCATATCACACCTCCATTGCTGAAAAGTCAGTGTGGCAGTCAATACAAAAACGGGCCTGATGTACATCAAGCCCGCTGGGTGTCAGATGTGCCCTTATTCAGGACGAAGCAACACTGCCATCACGCCGTCATACGGCTGACCATGTTTTTCTTCTTCAGATGAATCAGAATCTGGCTGATCGCCGCAGGGGTCACACCGGAAATACGTGATGCCACACCGAGGGTTTCCGGCTTTAGTGTATTCAGCTTCTGCTTAACTTCATTAGACAGGCCGCCCATGGCTTCGTAGTCGATGTCGTCCGGCAGTTTGGTGTTTTCATAGCGGCGCAGCTGTTCGATTTCTTCCAGCTGACGGGCGATATAACCATCGTACTTGGCCTGAATCTCAACCTGTTCTGCCACCTGCTGGTTTTCCACCGGCTCACCTTTCAGGCCAGCCACGTCGGCGTATTCCAGGCCCGGGCGTTTGAGCAGATCGTGCAGGCTGTATTCGCGCACGAATTTGGTTTCACCTTTGGCTTCCAGTGTGGTGGCTTCAGCAGAACCCGGCTGAATCCAGGTGCTCTTCAGGCGCTGAGCTTCCAGCTCAATGCCTTCTTTCTTCGCTGAGAAAGCGGCCCAACGTTCGTCATCGACCAGACCCAGTTCGCGACCGACTTCGGTCAGACGCAGGTCGGCGTTGTCTTCACGCAGCACCAGGCGATATTCCGCACGGGAGGTGAACATGCGGTACGGTTCTTTGGTCCCCAGCGTGATCAGGTCGTCGACCAGTACACCGATGTAGGACTGATCGCGGCGTGGCACCCAGGCGTCTTTTTCCTGTGCGCGCAGCGCGGCGTTTACCCCGGCCAGCAGACCCTGAGCACCGGCCTCTTCGTAGCCAGTAGTGCCGTTGATCTGACCGGCAAAGAACAGGTTATTCACAAAGCGGGTTTCGAGGCTGTGCTTCAGATCCTGCGGGTTAAAGAAATCGTATTCGATGGCGTAGCCCGGGCGGGTAATGTGCGCATTCTCAAAACCACGGATGCTCTGGATGTACTGAATCTGCACATCAAACGGCATGGAAGTGGAGATACCGTTCGGGTACAGCTCGTTGCTGTTCAGACCTTCCGGTTCAACAAATACCTGATGGCTGGTCTTGTCGGCGAAGCGCATGATTTTGTCTTCGATCGACGGGCAGTAACGCGGACCAATACCTTCAATCACACCGGCGTACATAGGCGAGCGGTCCAGGTTCTGACGGATGATGTCATGGGTACGCTCGTTGGTGTGGGTGATGTAGCAGTTCACCTGTTGTGGGTGCTCACTTACATTGCCCATAAAAGACATCACCGGCAGCGGTGTATCGCCTGGCTGCACCTGCATCACCGAGAAATCGACACTGCGCGCGTCGATACGCGCAGGCGTTCCGGTTTTTAAGCGGCCGACGTTAAACGGCATTTCGCGCAAACGCTGAGCCAGAGCCACAGACGGCGGATCACCGGCACGGCCACCGGAGTGGTTCTCCATACCAATGTGAATACGGCCACCAAGGAAGGTACCGGCAGTCAGTACCACAGTGGTGGCATGAATACGCACATTGGTGTTGGTCACCACGCCGCACACGGTCGAGCCAACGCCATCGCCCTGCACGATCAGATCGTCACAGGCGGCCTGGAAGATATCCAGATTCGGCTGGTTTTCCACAATCTGGCGGATGGCTGCACGATAAAGCTGACGGTCAGCCTGAGCGCGGGTAGCACGTACCGCCGGACCTTTGCGGCTGTTGAGGATACGGAACTGGATGCCGCCTTTATCGGTGGCACGCGCCATGGCACCGCCGAGGGCATCGATTTCTTTCACCAGATGGCTTTTACCGATACCACCGATGGCCGGGTTGCACGACATCACGCCCACGGTATCCGTGTTATGCGTCAGCAACAGGGTCTTACAGCCGGTACGCGCCGCAGCCAATGCCGCTTCTGTACCTGCATGACCACCACCGACAACAATGACGTCGTACCGCACCGGATAATCCACAACTCACCTCAGAATATGTATGCACACCAGCGGAGAATGCCGCCGGTCAGAAAAGGTCGCGAAGTATACCAGTGTTACCGGTCAAGTGGCAGGGGTTCAGAGGCGTAAGTGGGTATTTTTTGACCAATCAGGTTATCCACTTTATCCACAACATGCTTATGCGTGTTGAAGAAACTTATTAACTTTTGTGGTAATTCCTTAAAATCCTTTTAATTTCATATAGTTAATTAGTGGATAAAGCTGTGTATCGCTGGGGATTATTTTAATCAACAGGATAAATAACAGGGTTATTCAACCGCAGGGAACAGCTTTTGTGCTACTTTATCAAAAGCTGCTCACAGGGTTATGCACAGGTATGTTTTAGCGAAAAGTGCGTTTTAGACCGCGGTTTCCGTTCCGGTATCAGTTCCCGTGTCGGTTCCTGTATCCGTGCCAGTACCGGTATCCGTTCCTGTGTCTGTACCCGTATCGGTTCCGCTACCCGCCGATACCGGCGGCGTAAAGGTCATAAACAGTAACTGACTGCCTTTGCGCAGATAGAACTCCAGCTCGCCGGCCAGATTGAATCCGGCGTAACCGTTCACCGAATCCTCGTTGAAGTCCGGGCAGTCGCTGCGCTGGCGCATGTTGACGTTGTAGAGGTTGTAATCCGGGTCTTCGGTGGTAATAAAGCCACTGAATTTGCAGCCGCTTTCGTCAGTAGCAACACCGGTAAAGGTTGTGCCCTGAGAGGATGAAGAGATCACCATCTCATAGCCGGTGGCGGTCCATTTGCCGGTGCCGGTGAGTTTCGACAGCGGCGCGTTATCGGTCCAGGTATCTTCCCGGGTCATCTCGATATTGCCGGACGCCGTGCCATCAATGCTGAAACTGCCGAACAGGGAATCATTGGTCGCTGCGATGGAAGCCTGCTGCACGTCCAGATCGACTTCCGCCTCCGAGCCATTGGCGATGAACATCTCTGCATCAGCCTCGGAATCGGTGCTCAGTGCATAACTGGTCAGCGCAGCAATGGCGGTTTCATCGTCCGGATTCAGCACCAGTGTGCCGTAGTAGCCGTTGTTTTCGTCCAGACCATACAGATTGCCGTTGTAAATCAGCACCCGCATATTGGCTTCACTGGTGGCACCGGCATTCAGCACGCCATCCCAGAAACCATTCAGCGCTGCCGTCACATCGTTAACGTCTTCGCCCTGCTCATTGGTGACCGACTTGTCTTCTTCAGCCAGACACCCCGTCAGCAGCAGGGCAGAAATAAGTGAAAGTGTTGATAAAAGCCGCACCGGCTATGCTCCTCAGAAATAATCACTGTTATAAGCATAGCAATCGGCAGCAATCGTGCTGGCTTGAGGATCTTCCGCGGAAAGATCACGGTTCAGTGACACGTAATATGGAACAAACTGAGCTGTGCAGAGCAGAGCAGAAGAAATGGCAGGAATCAGTCGTTGGCAGGGAACGCCGAACACACACGGTTACGGCCTGCGCTTTTTGCTTCGTAGAGTTTTGCATCGGCGCGGGCAATAGCATCGGAATGACTGCCGTCTTTGCCGCAGGCGGCAGAAATGCCCATGCTCAGAGTCATGGACACATCGTCATTGAGCGGGGTTAATTCGACCAGACGACGAACCCCATCGGCCAGCTGATGCGCAGCTTCCAGATCGTCGGTGTGGATAATAATCAGAAATTCTTCCCCACCATAGCGGGCCACCAGATCACTGCTGCGCAGGTTCTGGCGCAGCAGGCGGGCAACGTGCATCAGCGCCTTATCGCCCAGCGCATGCCCCCAGGTGTCGTTCACGCTTTTGAAATGATCAATGTCTGCCAGCATCACCACGTAAGGATTGTGGCCGCGTTTAAGGCGGGCAAATTCGGTAGCGATGTATTCATCGGCGGCCATACGGTTTGCCAGCCCGGTCAGCGAATCCTTGCGCGCCAGCGACTGCAGCTCAAGATTCAGCTCCACCAGTTCCGATGTGCGCTGCTCGACCAGACTCTCCAGCCGGCTGTTGGTCTGCTCCAGCTCGTGGCGCGTCATCTGTAATTCCAGCTCAGCCAGCTTGCGTTTGGTCACATCCCGCATGCTGCCAATAAAGCGATAGGGCTCGCCCTGTTCATCACGCTCGGTGACCTGAATGCGGTTGCGTACCCAGGCTTCGCCGCCATCTTCGCGCAGCAGGCGGTGCTGGAATGAGGTGCGGCCCTGTTGCGGCAGAATTTCAAACACCTCACGGTTAAAGCTGGCGCGGTCGTCCGGATGCACCAGACTTTCAAACTCCTCTCGGCTGAACACGGTCTGCGGGGTACTCAGACCGAGAATATTGACGATCTCTTCATTGCCGAAGACGATATTCAGCGTCTCGTTGTCGCTTTCCCACATAGCTTCACCGGACGCCATCATGGCCTGCAGGAAACGCCGCTCTTTGGCCTGCAGCTCCTGATGGGCGTTCTTCAGCTCCGTGATTTCATGGGTCACCATAAACACCATGGGTTTCTTATCTGCACCCAGTGTGATCGGCACTTTATTGCTCCGGAACCAGCGGGGCTTATAACTGAACGGATCGATGACCTGCTCATCCAGCACCTCTGCCTGACCGCTGATCAGCGGCCGTGACAGGGTTTCGTGATAGAACTCTGCCAGCTTCTCATCCTTGATAAAGTCGTGTTCACGCTTGCCGATCATGTCGTCGATGCTGACGCCAAAGAAGTCGGCAAAGCGGCTGTTGGCAAATACAAACCGGCCATCGGTGTCTTTCACCACAAACGCCGACGGCGCCTGATTGATCATCATCTGCAGCAGCTGCATATTGCCGGATACCTGATTCCAGCCGTACTGCGCTTCTTCGCGCGACGACGCACGGGGTCCGCGGCCGTGGCAGGCACAGCATTCCGCCCACCAGAAGCCGTCCCCGTTATTGATAACAAGGCTGTTGCTCTGACAGAAAGGGCAGATCGTAGTAACGTGATTATCAATATTTGCCATATAACCGCGGCGGTTGAGACTGTTTCTCTCAGTCTAGACGCTCATGTTTTATACGCCCCGATTCTTGTCAGTAATTGATCTGATCACAGAATTCAGTGGTGGACATTTTGTCCGGTACGCACCTTTCCCCCTTGTCGGAATCGTTCCAGCATGCCCGCTCAGAATAATAAGACGTCAGCCCGACTGACCGGAGATACTTATGGCAAAGCAGCTAACACCACGCCTGCAGCGCGCCCTGGACATCAGCTCAGAGATGACCATCCCCGGGCGCAAGATGACCTTCGCTTTCCGCCTTGATTACATCCCCCGCTACTGGAACGACAACGACGCCTTCAAATCCACCTTTATGAATGCGCTGTCGTGCCTGTTTCCGGAAGGCGAGCGCATGTTTATGGAGGCTGTGCGCGCCCATCAGCACCGCATTCATGACGGCCAGCTGAATGAACAGATCAAAGGCTTTATCAAACAGGAAGCCATCCACGGTAACGAACACGCGCTGTACAACGACTATCTGAAAAAATGGGGCTACCCCATTGATAAAATCAACCGCTTTGAAAAGCGCGAAAAAGTCTGGCTGAAGAAGTGGATACCCGCCGCTCACCGGCTGGCAATTACCTGCGCGCTGGAACACTTCACCGCCATTATGGCTAATCAGGTGCTGACCGACCCCAGAGCCACCGAAGGCATGCACCCGCAATTTAAAGAGCTGTGGCGCTGGCACGCCATTGAAGAAACCGAGCACAAAGCCGTGGCTTACGATGTTTACCAGCAGGCCGTCGGCAGTTACTGGCTGCGGGTGCTGACCATGATTCAGGTGACCATCATGTTCTGCCTGCGCACCAGCATTTATCAGGCGGTTTTTCTGTGGAAAGACGGTCAGTTGTTCAACCCGAAAACCTGGTGGCAGGGGATCAGATTTTATTTCCTGCGCCCGGGTCTGGTACGCCGCATCCTGCCCGAATATCTCGACTATTTCCGCCGCGACTTTCACCCCTGGATGCACGACAACCGCGAACTGCTGCAACACTGGTTAACGGAAGGGCAAAACTACAAAGCCCTGTAATTGCCATCTCTGTAACCTGATGATCGTCTCCGCTTCAGGCATAATGCCTGCAAAGAATTTTCAGGAGACGACATCCGGTGGCACGCGGTAAAAATCCCAAGGCGAACGCCAAAGCCAATAACAAAGCGGCACTGAAACCCGTAACCCTGTCATTGCCTGGTCAGGGCCTGCGTACCGTTATGGCCGGTGAAGCCGTGCAGATGATGAAGCAGCAACGTCAGGCCGGACAGATTCCGCTGGCTGCGGCCATCGCCCAACAGATCAGCCAGCAGGTGCCGGCACTGGATGAACCCTGGCTGCTGTTGTTCGGCCTGCTGCATAACAATGGCAATTTCCCGGCTCTGGCCCAGGAAGCGGAGCGTTGCCTGACGCAGAAACCGAAATTTATTCCCGCGCTGATCAGCCGCGCCGCAGCATTGCGGATGCAGCAGCAACATGGCGAAGCGCTGACGCTGATAGAAAAAGCGCTGAAGCTGGAACCCGGCAACGCCGAAATTCTCAACCATCTGGGCATCACCCTGAAAGAAATGGGGCGCATTGACGACGCTCTCAAAGCCTTTAACCGCTGCGCTGCGCTGGCCCCTGATAACGTCAATGTTATCTGGAACCGTGCCGACATGGCCGGACAATTACCGGCGGCCGAATATGAGCGCTGCTGCAAGCTGGCAGAAAACCCGAAACTGCCGCCCAATCAGCGCGCGATGGCATTTTATGCCGTAGCCCACAGCGATGAAGCCGCAGGCAATTATGACCAACAGTTTGACCATATTCAGCGCGGCGCAGAGATTAAACGCGCCATCGTAAAATACGATCACGCGGCTGAAATTGCGCAGATTAACCGCGTTGCCGATTTTTACCCGCAGGCATTTTTTGCCACGACGGAAAGGCCCGGAAACGAACGTGCACAGGATTCGGCACAGCCCATTTTTATCTGTGGTTTACCGCGCTCCGGTACCACTCTGACGGAGCAGATTCTTTCCAGTCATCCACTGGTTATTGCCGGTGATGAACTCAATGATCTGCCCATTGAAACGTCGAAAATATTGCGTAAAAAAGGCATTAAAAAAGACTTCCCCGACTGGGCACCGGATTTCAGCGAAGACGATTTTCAGGCCATTGCCGACGGCTATATGAATGCCACCAAAGCGCTGCAGCAGGGCGGATTTTTTACCGATAAAAACCTGCAGAATTACAAAGCCGTTGGTCTGATCCGCAAGGCTTTCCCACAGGCAAAAATCATCATCTGCCGCCGCGACCCGATGGACAATCTGTGGGGCTGCTACCGCCAGTATTTTACCGACGGGATGGACTTTACCTACGACCTCAATGAACTGGCCGATATCTGGCTGGCCAGCGACCGTCTGATCCGCCACTGGCAGGACGTGATCAGCGACCTGCATATTCTTGAATACGAACAGCTCACCCGCGAACCGCAACAGACCATCCGTGGACTGCTGGATTACTGCGGACTGGAATGGGACGACGCCTGCCTCAATTTCCACACCAACAAGCGCTCGGTGCGAACCCTGTCCGCCACTCAGGTACGCAAGCCGATGACCACCGCCCGCGTTGCCCAGTGGAAGCGTTATGAGAAACAACTGAGCGGCCTGCAGGAGAAGCTCGGACTGGCGTAATCACACAGTCTGTTTGTGGATCAGTCTTTCTCAGCCAACAGAGAAACTTTTAGCCGCATCCGGACTCGATTTTTTATAACCTGCATGACATTAAATCCGGCCGGAAGCCCTCGCCAAACGCATGGAAATCCGGCACACGTAACATCTACCCGATAAGTACAACCGGTACTCAAGGAGCGCAGCATGACGACTCAATGGATCAACATCAGTAAAGACGGCGACAAAGAATTTAATGGCTACCTGGCTCTGCCACCAACAGGCAAAGGCCCGGGCCTGATCCTGCTGCAGGAAATCTGGGGCGTAAACGACCATATCAAAGCCGTAGCAGACCAATACGCCAAATCCGGTTTTGTGGTGCTGGCACCCGACGTTTTCTGGCGTGCAGAACATCAGGTATCCCTGAACTACGACGAAGCCGGTACAGAGAAAGCCTTCCAGCTGATGACCGACCTCGACAAAGATCAGGCCGTTACCGATCTGGTAAAAGCCGTAGATAAACTGAAATCCCTGCCAGAAGTAATCGGCAAAACCGGCATCATGGGTTACTGCATGGGCGGCATGCTGTCGTTCCGCACTGCAGCGGCCACCGATCTCGACGCAGCCGTCTGCTATTACGGTGGTGGCATCGCCAACTACATCGACGAAGCAGCTAACGTACACAACCCGATCATGTTCCACCACGGTCTGCAGGATCAGCTGATCCCGGAAGAAGCCCGTGAAAGCATCCGCAAGCACTTCGTGGTTCGCAAAGACGCCGTACTGTACGACTACGAAGCTGACCACGGCTTTAACTGCTGGGGCCGTCCAATGTACGATCAGGGATCCGCTGCCATTGCACAGGGCCGTACACTGAGATTCTTAGGTCAGTACCTGAGCGAGTAATCCGCTCCGACGGGTAATAAACCAGAACCACCACGTTTAATAACCTGATGGTTCTGCCCACAAAAAAGCACTGCAACAGCAGTGCTTTTTTTATTTCACTCCGGACGGTTTATTCAAAAAAGAGCGGATTATTCAGAGCTTGGCGGTTTATTCAAAAAATGGCGGTTTATTCAGAGCAGGGCAGCTTATTCAAAGCGAGCTGTGTATTTCAGAATCGTTTTTAGCCCGGGCAAAACCGCTGATTTTCCCGAGCATTTTTAAACGCCCCAAAGATCGCAATCAGATTTTACGTTCAAAGCCCTGGCGGTACATCAGAAACTCATTATCACTGCTGATACCGAAATAACTCGCCGGGCCGCCTGCGCGCAGAATTGGCTCTGCTGCCACCGTCTGATAAATGCCGTCTTTCAGAAAAGCTTTCTGAATATGCACACCAACCACTTCACCCAGAATCATCCAGTTTGGCATATCGTCACCAGCCGCCGTCTTTAACTGAAACATCTGCGTCAGCTTACATTCAAACGCCACCGGGGTTTCCGCCACGTAAGGCACACTGATGATCTCCGACTGCGCAGGGGTCAGACCCGCCAGCTCGAACTCATCCACCTCAGGCGCCACAGACGCACAGGTCGCATTCATCTGCTCAGCCAACGGCCGGGTCGCCAGATTCCAGCAGAACTCACCGGTATCCTGAATATTCTGCACACTGTCCTTCCAGCCCGCACTGCCAAAGGCTATCACCGGCGGCGTATCAGCAAAGGCATTAAAGAAACTGTACGGCGCCAGATTCAGCACACCGTTTTTATCCTTCGATGAAATCCAGCCAATCGGACGCGGACCAATGATGCTCTTGAACGGATCGTGGGGCAGGCCGTGGCCGAGGTTTGGTTGGTAGAAGTAGGTGTCAGACATGGATTTCTCCTAACATAAATTCAGATGGCGTTACTTTCTATTTCTACTAACCGCGAAATATTCTTTCTCTGTGGTATTTTAGAAACTTAAAATCAGGTGAAAAATCATTTTTAATATTTAATTCTTTCCCTTCATATTTGTGAAAATTTTCTATAACGAACTCGCATGTATTTTCTTTAATTTCCGACGACAATATCACTTCACCATTATCAGAAATTGTCAGCATTCCTTGATCAAAGGCACGATCATGAATACTCGATAAACATAGTCCATTTTTAGGATTCATCCTTTGAGCTTCGTCGTCTCGCCAAGGCTTAATGTGACTTGCTACCAACATACTTTTAATATTTAGCCCTGTTATACAGCAACTAGAACCATAAGCATCCAGAATCATTCTCCGAAATACGCCTTGCCCAATTCGTGCCTTAGTGAATACAACTTTATCCCGACCTATTAACTGTTTAGAAACATCTTCAAAAATAGGCTCATCTTCTAGTTCAAATCGAGTGATCAAAATTTCGTATGTTTTGTTGAATTCTGCGGGATTTTCAAGATGCCATTGCCATATTTCTCGATCCTTTTGGGCAATGTTTTTTAGACCAACTCGTCCATTTTTAGTGATCTCTGGATCCAAGCTTGCAAAATTACATAGCTTCATTGATAACGAAGACGCCGTCCTGCCCATAACCTTAGACAAGGCGATAATTTCTGGAGTCTTCTTATCCAATCGACCGAACGGGAGAATGTGATAAAGGTTCAAAGCAAGTACTTGCTCTTCATGAGTCCAGTTTTTAGGCTTCGCCTTCATCATTGCTAAACCTTACGATTGAAAAGTCCGTTAACAATAACAGGTTTATAAACTAGCCCCAAACACGTCAAATCAATTGCCCAATCCTCCAATGAAACACTCTTTCCTGCCAACCCTACAGAAAATCAGGCTATAGTAGCCCTAACTGAGGAGGGCCTATGACTGTGACGAGTATCCGACAAGCAGACACGCAGATGCAGGAATCGCTGGCGGCGATGATTGATCGCCATACCCAGGGGAAGACTGACTGCGAGAGTGGTATTCCAGGATTAACCTTTTTCCGCCGTGAAGCGCCGGCAGCACCGGCCACCTGTATGGTTGAGACCAACCTGATTCTGGTGGTGCAGGGCTCCAAGCAGATGTGGGTTGGTGGGCACGGTTACCCCTATGATTCCAAGAACTTTCTGATTACGTCGGTGGATATCCCGGCGAATTCCGAGGTGGTTGAAGCCTCAGCAGAAGCGCCTTGTCTGGGCCTCTGTCTTAAGCTGGATCTGTCGCTGATCAGTGAGCTGATTACTCAGTGCAAACTGGATACTGCACATAAGCGCGGGCCTGAGCACGGCATCGGCATTGGTACCGTGACCGAGTGCATCAGCCAGCCATTTGAGCGTCTGGTAGCCCTGCTGGATGAACCGGGTGCTTCCGCGGTGCTGGCGCCGTTGATTATCCGTGAAATTCATTACCGTCTGCTGACCAGTGATCAGGCTCCGCGCCTGCTGCACGCCGCGTCGATCGGCAGTCAGGCACAGCGTATTGCCCGCGCCATCGACTGGCTCAAGCTGAATTACAAAGAGGCTCTGGCGGTGGATGATCTTGCTGGTCATGTGCAGATGAGTTCGTCGTCTTTCTATCAGCATTTCCGCCAGCTGACTGGTATGAGCCCACTGCAGTATCAGAAGTGGCTGCGCCTTAACGAAGCGCGCCGGCTGATGCTGACGGATGATCTGGATGCCGCAGAATCGGCCTTTAAAGTAGGTTACGACAGCCCGTCTCAGTTCAGCCGTGAATACCGCCGTCTGTTTGGTCTGCCGCCGAAGCGTGATATCGACAGCTTGCGCAATACTGCCTGATTGACAGTTTTATTACAGAATCAGGCAAGCCTTATTTATTAGCCGGAATGGGTCACCCTTCCGGCTTTTTCATTTCTGCGCAGTTCATTTCTGCGTTGTTCATTTTGCCTGTTCATTTGTGCTTTTCATTTCCGCACAACTTATTTCTGTTCTGCCGGTTCAGAGAATATCCGCCAGTTCGGCGCAGTAGTTGAAGAGCTTCTGCTGCAGCGCTTCATTGTGGACGTCGCCATGGGGTTGCTGTAAACGGCGATGATGAAAGTAGCCGCCACTGCGCAGCGCCAGCGGATCGTCGGACGTTGCCAGCCAGGCCTGAGTTTCGCAGCCCAGAGTCAGGTCGTCCGGTGCTGACGCGCCGCCCATACGGGTCGGCACCCAGCCGGGATCAACCGCGTTGCAGATAATCTCCGGGCAGCAGCGGGAGAATGCCATGGTCAGCAGGGTGAGGTAGAACTTGCTTTCGGAGTAGGCGATGGCGCTGTTCCACGACACGCCGTTTAACGGCCGCTGCTGCCAGTGGGGGTCGCTCAGATCGTGCTGACCAGCACCATGCATATTGGAACTGAGAAAGATCAGGCGTCCGGGGCGGTTAATCAGAATCGACAGTATGTAAGGGGCCAGGACGTTAACGGCAAAGTTCTCGCTCAGACCGTCGGCGGTAAGCCGGGCTTGTGTGCCAGTGTTATAAACACCGGCATTGTGGATAACTGCATCAAAGTGGCCAAAGTCATTGGCCTGGCGGGCGAGGTCTTTGCTTTCAGAAATTAAGCTGAGATCGCCGCTCAGTACGGCTGCTGCCTGTGGCAGTTCTGCTTGAATCTGCTCTGCACGCCCGTGATTACGGGCATGGAGTACCACCTGATGGCCATCAGCCAGCAGCAATTCAGCCGTGCGTTTACCCAAACCGGTGGTTGAGCCGGTAATCAGAATAGTCGCCATACGCCCCCTGTTTATAAACAGCTTCCTGTGGATAAATCAGTGCATTAATTGTTGCTGATCTGAGTTTAAGCTGTGAATTGCCTGTTAGACTCAGAATATAGGCTGATTTTTGGCAGACACCTGTTAATTATTTTGCAGCTGACAGGCCAGCATCGCCTGTTCAATGGCTTCCCAGTCCATTTCCCGCGGGCTGATGATCTCGATGCGCGAATCACGGCGATGGGCGACGCGATCAAAATCGTGTTCGTCACGTACGCGGTTGTAGAACACCCAGTCGCGGTCGAGACGGATCACACCTTTGATCCGGTCGACGCCTTCGAGGCCGTTTAATACCTCCTCAAGCGCCCAGTAATCAAAGCAGTCATCGCGGTGAAACAGCCAGCCACAGCTGTAATGGCCGGCGCTGTTGCCGATCTTACGGATCGGCTGGCCTGGCTGCGGCTGTTGTTCATGGCTGTGTTGATCATGGTGGTGATGTCTGTGATGGTCGTGGTTATGGTTATGGTCGCCATGCTCGTGTGCATGATGTCTTTGCGCATGGTGGTCGTGTTTATGGTCATCATGGCCATGATCTGAATGATCATGCGAGTGCTCATGGGTGTGGGCATCTGAGTGACTGTGAGCATGGGCTTCCGGGAACTGCGCCTGCAGCTCGCCGTTACGCACCAGATCCAGCAGGGCGGGGGCGATCTGTCCGCGGGTCACACGGCCGATATGCTGTTTCGGCGGGAACATATTGCTCAGGCTTTCTTCCGCCAGCTGAATCTGTTCTTCCTCGGCCACATCGCACTTATTGATCAGCACAACATCGGCCAGGTTGAGCTGGTCGTGGAATATTTCGTTGTCGATCACTTCCGGCTGACCTAACGAACGCGGATCAAGCAGGCAGACAGTCGCCCGCAGATCGAGCTGATTGCGGAAGCCCAGACCCATTAAGGTATCAATAATGCCTTCCGGATGGCCGATGCCGGTTGGCTCGATGATCAGACGATCTGGCTTAGCGCGTTCAATCAGCGCGCGCAGCGTCTGTCCTAAAGAAGCACCCAGAGAACAGCAGATACAGCCACCGGCCAGTTCTTTGATGTGCAGGCCGTCTTCATCCGGCATCATTTCCTGATCAATCCCCACCTGACCGAACTCATTGACCAGCACCGCCCAGGATTCTCCCTCCGGCCGCTGCGCCAGCAGCCCGTTAATGGTGGTGGTTTTACCCACACCAAGGAAGCCGGTGATGATGTTGGTCGGGATCAGACGGTTCGCTTGTTGCTCGCTCATAAGGGCGTTAATTCCTGGATATCTGCGGTTTGCGTGTGCTTAGAGTGGGGGCGGCGGTTGTGGATAACAAGCACCAGATAAAACCGCCTGAAGAATGTGCGCGAGGATGTGCCTGAACGTGTGGCGCGATTAAGTCTGGCGGCGGCGTTTATTTACCGATACAGAAACTGCCGAAGATTTCGCCCAGCAGATCGTCGGCGGAGAACTCGCCGGTAATTTCGTTCAGCGCGTTCTGTGCCATACGCAGGTCTTCTGCCAGCAGTTCGCCAGCGCCCATGCCTTCCAGCTGCTGACGGCCGAAGTCGATGGCGTCCTGCGCCCGGTTCAGGGCGTCGATATGACGGCGGCGGGCGAGAAAGCCACCTTCAGAAGCGGCATCAAAACCCATAATCTGCTTCAGGTGTTCGCGCAGCACATTCACGCCAGCGTTCTGTTTCGCTGACAGAGTGATAACAGGGAAATCGCCACTGTCATCCAGACCAATCACTTCTGTGGATAAGTCCGCCTTGTTGCGGATAACCGTTATGCGGCCATTGTTGAGTAAATCGCTGGCCGCTTCCTGCAGACCTCGCTCGTCATAGAGTGCGTGCAGTAATTTCTGCGGGTCCGTCTCTTCCGGGGTGGTTTTGCTGGAGTCGATCATCAGCAGTACGCGGTCAGCCTGAGTGATTTCTTCCCAGGCGCGCTGAATACCGATGCGTTCGACTTCGTCCGGCGCATCACGCAGACCGGCGGTGTCGATAATGTGCAGTGGCATACCGTCGATGTGGATATGTTCTTTCAGAACGTCCCGTGTGGTACCGGCAATATCGGTGACGATGGCCCGTTCCTGGCCTGCCAGGGCATTCAGTAGTGAGGACTTACCTGCGTTCGGGCGTCCGGCAATCACGACGTTCATGCCTTCCCGCAGAATCGCACCCTGACCGGCTTCTTTCAGCACGGCTTTGAGTTCCGCATCCACGTCGTTCAGCATGGCAGCAACTTTGCCGTCAGACAGAAAGTCGATTTCTTCTTCCGGGAAATCAATCGCCGCTTCCACATAGATGCGCAGCTGAATCAACTGATCGAGCAGGCAGTGGACTCTTTTTGAAAACTCGCCCTGCATCGAGCGCAGCGCACAGCGCGCCGCCTGTTCAGAAGCGGAATCAATTAAATCGGCAATGGCTTCCGCCTGAGCGAGATCCATTTTGTCATTCAGGAAAGCGCGCTCGGAGAATTCCCCCGGGCGTGCCAGACGGCAACCCAGCGCCACCACTTCTTTCAGCAGCAGATCGAGTACCACCGGGCCGCCGTGGCCCTGCAGTTCGAGCACGTCTTCACCGGTAAACGAATTCGGATTGGGGAAGAACAGCGCGATACCTTCGTCCAGTACCGTGCCGTCAGCCGCGTTAAACGCTCCGTAGTGGGCGTAACGCGGTTTTGGTGCATAACCCAATACCTTCTCTGCCACGGTCAGCGCCAGTGCTCCGGACACACGGATAATGCCAACGCCGCCACGACCCGGGGCAGTAGCGATGGCGGCAATGGTGTCCTGATGGATGGCGTTGGTCATATGTGAATCCGTTGGCGATGTTTGCAAAGGTTGGCGCAGTACAAAACGGGCATTGTACATGAGCGCCGCCCCGCAAACGAAATTGGCCTGCATAAGCGACCGGGATGAATGACCTGAAGAAACGGGTGTGTCAGTACTTACTTATTGCGGATCAGCTGCTGAATGGCATCTTTTACGCTGCTGCCGCCCTGGGTAAGCTCAATAATCATGCGGCTGATCTGCGGTGTATTGACGACCTCCGCCAGGGTTGCTGCCACATCGCCACGGCTGACGGTAGAGTAGGGCAGCGCCGGACCGGCGTCGATCATGCCACTGGCCGGATGATCCGTCAGGGTACCCGGACGCACGATGATCCAATCAAGATCGGAAGAAGCCAGATGCACATCCGCCTGCTTTTTCACTTTCATGTAATTTTCAAAGGTCGGTGACACTTCACGGCCACGACCGGATTCCGGAAACGCCGACACCAGAATAAAGCGCGGAATACCGGCGCGACGGGCAGCGGCTACCGATAGCGCCAGACCATCACCATCAATGGCGTTGGTCATCTCTTCGCCGCCTTTACCACCGGCACCGGCTGCAAAGACCACGGCGTCACAGCCTTCCATTTTGGAAGCCATCTGCGCAATGTTGGTCTCCAGCAGATCACCCATTACCGGCACTGCCCCCAGCGCCTGCAATTCGTCTGCCTGGATTTTTGTGCGGCACAGGCTGAATGGCTGCTGGTCCCGTTGTAGCAGTTCCGTTGCTAATAAACGGCCGATTTTGCCGGCACCACCAACAATAAATACCCTTTGCATATGAATTCCTTCGCTGATTTAAAGGCCGTGGATAGGCGGCCGTAAAAGTTGGCAGTATGAGTCTTTCAGCGGCAGAAATATCCCGCTGAAAAGCAATGTTTCGTAAATCTGACAGGCATAAAAAAGGCCGTGCAATGCACGGCCTCTCTGATCTGAAAAGCGCTGTTTATCAGGCCGCTTTTTCGATCTGTCTGGTGATCACGTACTGCTGTGCAATCGACAGACAGTTGTTGGTTACCCAGTACAGTACCAGACCGGCCGGGAACCACAGGAAGAAGATGGTGAAGATGATCGGCATAAACTGCATCACCCGCGCCTGCATTGGATCTGGTGGCGTTGGGTTCAGTTTCATCTGCAGGAACATGGAAGCACCCATGATCAGCGGCAGAATGAAGTATGGGTCCATCACCGACATGTCTTTAATCCACAGCATGAACGGCGCCTGGCGCAGTTCAACGGATTCCATCAGTACCCAGTACAGGGAGATAAACACCGGCATCTGCACCAGAATTGGCAGACAGCCACCCAGCGGATTGATCTTCTCTTCTTTGTAGAGCTTCATCATTTCCTGGCCGAGTTTCTCGCGGTTATCGCCGTACTTCTCTTTGATCTCGTTCATCTTAGGCGCGACTTTGCGCATGTTCGCCATAGAACGGTAGCTGGTTGCAGACAGCTTGAAGAACGCTGCTTTTACCAGCACGGTCAGCAGAATAATCGCCACACCCCAGTTACCCACAAGAGCGTGAATGTGTTGCAACAGCCAGAACAGCGGCTGAGCAATCCACCACAGCCATCCGTAATCGACGGTCAGCTCAAGGTTTTCTGCAATTTCAGACAGACGGTCCTGATCTTTCGGACCCATGTACAGGCCGGAACCGACTTCGGCAGTCTGACCAGGTTCCACCACGGTGGCTTCATCGTAGAAACCAAAGATGTAGTTACCTTTTACGTAACGGCCGTTGTAAGTGTGCTCTTCCTCTTTCGGTGGCACCCAGGCCGCCAGGAAGTAATGCTGCAGAATCGCTGCCCAGCCACCGGTTTCGATGGATTTGAACTGCCCATCTTCCAGATCACCAAAGCTGACTTTCTTGTAACGGTCGTCTTTAGTGGTCAGCGCGGCACCCAGATAGGCTGCCATACCCATGCTGGAGTTTTTCGATGGATCATCAGAACCATCACGCTTCAGCTGTGCATAAAAACGGCCGGACCATGGCTGCTCAGAGGTATTGGTGACGCGGAAATTCACATCAGTCAGGTAGTCACCACGACGGAAGGTAAATACTTTTTCGATATTTACCTGATCGGTAGAGGTGGTCAGTACCACTTTGATTTCATCTTCGCCATCAGCCAGCTGATAAGAGGTTTTTTCAGCACTGAACACTTTGGCATCGGTACCACTGGCGATCAGACCACTCTGAGCCACATACGTACGGCGTTCGTTACGTTCCATCAGAACAAACGGAACATCCGGGGTATCGATAGAGGCCGGGAATTCCGGCAGCAGAACTTCAACAATCTCACCACCGCGTGGGTCGATTTTGACTTTCAGCACATCGGTTTCGACAGAAATCAGCGCGCCACTTGGTGCCGCTGAACTGATTGCAGGCGCTTCATCCACCTGAGGCGCTTCAGACTCTGTGCTGCCCGCTTCTGCAGTCGCACTGGCTACCGGAATATCCGGAGTGTCAGCGCTGGCTGAAGATTCAATCGGTGCGTTCATCTGGGGTTTCTGACCGTAGTCGTCATTCCAGGCGAGAATTAAGAAATACGAGCTGATGGCCAGACCAATAAAAATGACCGTACGGCGGATATCCATGATTAGGGTTTCCGTTGACAACAAAGGGAATGGGATTGGTGTTTTTCAGGCAGATCCGGCACTGGATCCACCCCATGGGAACCCCAGGGATGGCACCGGAACAGTCGTTTGAGCGCCAGCCAGCCACCACGGATTGCACCGTAACGGGAGACTGCTTCCTGCGCATAAGAAGAGCAGGTCGGATAATATCGGCAACGACTGGGAATCAGAGGACTGATTGCATAGCGATAGACAGAAATCAGCAACAGCAGTGCTTTAGCGCCTGGACTGGCGGCGGTTTTTGCCTTTGCTGTGTGCTTGTCTGTCATGGGATGGACGCTTCAATCTGAACCAAAGGGCGTCAATCATCTCACGAATTTGCTGGTTGTCCAGTTCAGCAAGACCAGACCGGCCGAGGATCACAAAGTCGAGCGCATCAATGTCGTTCTGATGATGCCGGAAAGATTCCCGGATCAGACGTTTGATGCGATTGCGATCGACAGCACGCTTGATCTGCTTTTTCGCCAGAACGAATCCGATTCTGGCCTGGTCCTGCTCATTCGGTGTCGCCAGCAGCAGGAGATGCTGCGAGCTACCACGCAGTCCGGTGTTATCAAAAACCCGTTTAAACTCTGCAGGCCGCAAAAGACGAGCACTGCGGGGGAACGAAGTTTCTGACATCAAGCCGGTTACGCGATCAGATGATCAGATTAAACAGTCAGACTGTGACGGCCTTTAGCACGACGACGAGCCAGAACCTGACGGCCGTTTTTAGTGGCCATACGAGCACGGAAGCCGTGAGTACGCTTACGCTTCAGTACGCTTGGTTGAAAAGTACGTTTCATAACACTATCACCCGGTTGGTTATAAGGGTCAATTTTTAGGGGCGGCAATTGTATGAGAAAGGATCAGTAATAGCAACGATCATTTTCTGGTCAATTTCCATTGCTGTTTTCTGAATTTTTCACATGCGGATTTCAATACTTTGAATACTGATGAATATGTATGTGAAGAAGAAGAGTAGAAGTTCGTTGTTTTTATTCTTAAGCCCCGATGATTCTGTGGAAAACCAAAAAAAACCCATATAAATCAATATCTTGAAGAAATGATAAGCACGCGGGTTAACGGCTTGTAAGTTATGAATCAGCGGTCAGAAAGTGGGGGACGGATTGTGAATGAAATACGCCTTCACGGATGGATCTGAGTTATCCCCAATTCTGTCCCGAGGAAACCCGGTAAATTATCCACAACCTTATCAAGGGGGAGAAATTAACGGCTAATTCTGTGGATAACCGGTGGGGTTCTCAGTTAGAATGTCCGGCTCTTCTGAAATGACCGACGATTAAACGGATTACTCACGTGGCACTGACAGCTTTGTGGCATGACTGCCTGGGACAACTGCAGCACGAACTCCCTGCGCAGCAATACAACACATGGATCCGCCCTTTAAGAGTGGACAGTGAAGAAGGCCAGCTGGTTCTCAGCGCCCCGAACCGCTTTGTTAAAGACTGGGTAAAAGATAAGTACCTGCAGCGCATTCAGGAAATCATGTCTGAACTGAATGGCGGGCGAATTACTCACGTCGAGCTGTCGGTAGGCGAATCCCGCCCGATGTTTACCCGTCCGGATGTTACCCGTACTGCGCCTGAACCGCGTCCGCAGCCAGCGCCACAACCGCGCCAGGCGACTGATGGCTATGCTTTCGGTACCCCGCGCGAAGAACCTGCGGACAATGACTATGCTGCAGCGCCTGCTCCGCAGGAAATGAGTCGTCCGGCCTATGAAGTGAATCCGCCACCGCCACCGGTGCGTTTTTACGGTGAGCCGCCAGCGGCATCAAAACCCAAGCGTGAAGTGCAGGTAGAAGGTGGTCTGAATCACCAGAGCTTCCTTAACCCGACCTTTACCTTCAAAACCTTTGTTGAGGGTAAATCCAACCAGCTGGCCCATGCTGCTGCCCGTCAGGTAGCGGAAAACGCCGGCGGTTCATACAACCCACTGTTTATATACGGCGGTGTTGGTCTGGGTAAAACTCACTTAATGCACGCTGTGGGCAACTATCTGCAAAGTAAAAATGCCAATGCCAAGGTGCTGTATGTGCATTCTGAGCGTTTCGTGCAGGATATGGTGAAAGCGCTGCAGCTGAACGCCATCAATGAATTCAAACGTTTTTACCGTGGCCTGGATGCGCTGCTGATTGACGATATTCAGTTCTTCGCCGGTAAAGAACGTTCTCAGGAAGAATTCTTCCATACTTTCAATGCCCTGCTGGAAGGCGGGCAACAGATGATTCTGACCTGTGACCGTTATCCGAAAGAAATCAACGGTCTGGAAGAACGTCTGAAAAGCCGCTTCGGCTGGGGCCTGACGGTGGCGGTCGAGCCGCCGGAGCTGGAAACCCGCGTTGCCATCTTAATGAAGAAGGCAGAACAGACCGGCGTTGACCTGCCGGATGATGCGGCCTTCTTTATTGCCCAGAAAATCCGCTCCAACGTACGTGAGCTGGAAGGCGCACTGAAGCGGGTAGTGGCTAACGCCCACTTCACTGGCAGTGAAATCACGCTTCCTTTTATTAAGGAGTCGCTGAAAGACCTGCTGGCACTGCAGGATAAGCAGGTAAGCGTCGACAATATTCAGCGAATTGTGGCTGAGTATTACAAAATCAAGATGTCTGATTTATTATCTAAGCGCCGCACCCGATCCATCGCCAGACCGCGTCAGGTGGCGATGGCACTGAGTAAGGAACTGACCAATCACAGTCTGCCGGAAATCGGCGATGCGTTTGGTGGACGTGACCATACAACAGTTCTGCATGCGTGCCGCAAGATTAAAGAACTGCAGGAATCCAGCGCAGATGTTCGTGAAGACTACAAGAACCTGCTGCGCTCACTGACGACCTGATAAACCGCTCAGAATTGAGGGTATAAAAGGTGTCAGAGACCGTTTTAAAATGCTAACACAGGCACTGCTTATAACAGGCAGGCCCAGGACCTGAGTGGAGAACCATGAAATTCGTAATATCCAGGGAAGCCCTGCTTCGTCCTCTGCAGTTGGTGGCCGGCGTTGTGGAAAAGCGCCAGACTCTGCCGGTACTGTCGAATGTGCTGCTTGAGGTAGAAGGCCAGCAGCTGTCACTGACCGGTACTGACCTCGAAGTTGAGCTGGTCGGCCGTGTCACTCTGGATGAAGTCGGTCAGGAAGGTGAGATCACCGTACCGGCGAAGAAACTGATGGATATCTGCCGTTCTCTGCCGGATGGTGCCCAGATCGAAGTCGAACAGGACGAACAGCGCGTTAATGTGCGTTCCGGCCGTTCCCGCTTCACTTTGTCGACGCTGCCGGCGACTGAATTTCCGAACGTTGAGAGCATCTCCGGTGAGCAGGAATTTACCCTGGCTCAGGGCAGTCTGCGCCGCGTGATCGACCGTACCAGCTTTGCTATGGCACAGCAGGACGTTCGTTACTACCTCAATGGTATGCTGTTTGAACTGACGGCTAACAGCCTGCGTACGGTTTCCACCGATGGTCACCGTCTGGCGACCTGTAATGTCGAAATCTCCGGTCCGGACACTGCTCAGCAGATCATTCTGCCGCGTAAAGGCGTGCTGGAACTGGCTAAGCTGCTGACCGATGCAGAAGCGTCTGTATCCCTGTCGCTGAGCAGCAATCACCTGCGCGCGCACACTGAGAACTTCACCTTCACCTCCAAACTGGTGGACGGTAAATTCCCGGACTACAACCGCGTTATTCCGAAAAACGGCAGTAATGTGATGTTGGCTGACCGTACTGAACTGCGTCAGGTGTTTAACCGTACGGCGATTCTGTCGAACGAAAAATACCGTGGCGTGCGTCTGGTTCTGGATGCAGATCTGCTGAAAGTATTTGCCAACAACCCGGAACAGGAAGAAGCGGAAGAATCCGTGGGTGTTGAATATCAGGGCGACCAGCTGGAGATGGGCTTTAATGTTTCCTATCTGCAGGATGTGATGGGCGTACTGGATTCAGCACAGGTTAAGATGACGCTGTCTGACGCCAACAGCAGTGCATTGCTGGAAGAGCCGGAAGGCGGTGACGCAATGTACGTTGTTATGCCGATGCGTCTGTAGGAAACGCCTATCTTAGTAGCTGCCATCACTTCGGTAAAAACAGGCTCAGAATGCTCGTTTATGGCTTATAAGCCGGGCATTTTCGCCTGTTTTTGCTTTGTGCTGACCGCCCGGATGATGATTCTTCAAAAGCGGTTCTGTTCCAGTCGTTATCTCTTTACGAGAATTCCCTATGCCAATCCGGCAACTTAAAGTCAGCGGCGTGCGCAATCTGCAGCCGCTGGATCTTGATCTCCATCCTGGTGTGAATTTTATCTACGGCGCCAACGGCTCCGGTAAAACCAGTGTGCTCGAAGCCATTAATCTGATGGCGGCGGGCAAGTCTTTCCGTACGTCCAAGCTTCAGCATGTCTTCAGCAATGACAGCGATCGCATTGAATTGTTTATGGCGATTGACGATGAGTCCCTAGGTGACTCAGAGCTGGACAGCCTGCGACTGAAGGGTGGTGATCATTTGCTTAAGCAGAATGGCTCGGTGCTGACGTCCCAGGCGGATGCTTCGCATCTGTTGCCGGTGCAGATTATCGAACCGACGACCTTTAAGCTGCTGTCTGGCTCGCCGGAAGAGCGACGCCAGTTTATAGACTGGGGTGTGTTCCACGTGGAACATGCTTTTATGGAGCACTGGAAAACCTTCCGCAAGCAGCTGAAGCAGCGCAACTCTGTTTTGAAGCAGAAGGAAGAAGAATGGCTGTCGGTATGGAACAAGGGCTTCATCGAAAGTTCGGAAGCCATTGATCAGCATCGCCGTGATTATCTGAAGCGCTTTAAGCCGGAATTTGAACGCATCCTGAAAGAGCTGGATGACACAGTAAACGTCCAATTGGCGTACTACCCTGGCTGGGATAAGGATTCTGCCCTGGTGGACGTCCTGGAGCGTCAGAAAGAACGCGATATGGCGCTTGGTTATACCCAGTCTGGGCCGCACAGAGCAGAGTTGCGGATCAAGGTTGATAAGCAGCCAGCAGCCGAGATTCTGAGCCGCGGACAACAGAAAACCGTGGTCGCAGCACTCAAGATTGCCCAGGGTTCGCTGTTCCAGCAGGAGAGCGGACGCCGCACTATCTATTTAGTCGATGATCTTGCGTCAGAACTCGACGAAAAGCACCGTTTTGCTTTATGCAAGCTGCTGGAAGATTTAAAATGTCAGGTCTTTATTACCAGCATTGATAAAGAGAAGCTGAACGATATCTGGCAGCCTGCGGCAAGCAAAGTGTTCCACGTGGAACAGGGAAGAATCCGCGAAGACGAACCGGCCGCTAACTAATTCACGAACAGCTTTCAGAGCCGCGGATTGTTCATTCGTCCGCTGCCTTTTTGCACAGAATTCATCAAGAGGAACACCACATGAGTGACGAGCAGAATTACGATTCGTCGAGTATTAAAGTCCTGAAGGGGCTGGATGCCGTACGCAAACGCCCAGGCATGTACATTGGCGATACCGATGACGGTACGGGTCTGCATCATATGGTGTTCGAGGTCGTGGATAACTCCATCGACGAAGCATTGGCCGGCCACTGTGATCAGGTGGATGTGATCATCCATGAAGATAACTCTGTATCTGTATCGGATAACGGTCGTGGTATTCCAACTGAACTGCACCCGGAAGAGGGTGTATCCGCCGCTGAGGTTATTCTGACCGTACTGCACGCGGGCGGTAAGTTCGACGACAACTCTTATAAGGTTTCCGGTGGTCTGCACGGTGTGGGCGTATCCGTAGTAAACGCGCTGTCTGAGAAGCTGAAGCTGACCATTCGCCGCAACGGCAAAGTATTTGAACAGGAATACACCCACGGTGTACCTGACTACCCACTGAAAGAAGTTGGTGTAACCGATGGCAAGGGCACCACTGTGCGCTTCCTGCCTTCCAAAGAAACGTTCACTACAACCATCTTCAGCTACGACTACCTGGCCAAGCGTCTGCGTGAACTGTCGTTTCTGAACTCTGGTGTGCGCATCTTCCTGAAAGATGAGCGTGTGGCTGATAAAGAAGACCTGTTTCACTTTGAAGGCGGTCTGGGGGCGTTCGTTAAGTACCTTAACGAAGGCAAAACCCCGGTGAATGAGGTTTTCCATTTCAATGCTGATCGCGAAGACGGCATCAGCGTCGAAGTGGCCATGCAGTGGAACGACAGCTTCCAGGAAAACATTCACTGCTACACCAACAACATTCCACAGCGCGATGGTGGTACGCACCTGGCGGGTTTCCGTGCCGCGCTGACCCGCTCGCTGAATACTTACATCACAGCGGAAGGTCTGGATAAAAAGAACAAGGTTGCCACCACAGGCGATGACGCCCGTGAAGGCCTGACCGCAATTATCTCGGTGAAAGTGCCGGATCCTAAGTTCAGCTCCCAGACCAAAGACAAACTGGTTTCCAGCGAAGTAAAAGCCGCTGTGGAACAGGAAATGGGCCGTCTGTTCGCCGATTACCTGCTGGAGAATCCACAGCAGGCAAAAGATCTGGTGGGCAAGATGATCGACGCCGCCCGTGCCCGTGAAGCGGCGCGTAAAGCCCGTGAAATGACCCGTCGTAAAGGCGCGCTGGATATCGCTGGTCTGCCGGGCAAACTGGCTGACTGTCAGGAAAAAGATCCGGCACTGTCTGAAATTTACCTGGTGGAAGGGGACTCCGCCGGTGGCTCGGCCAAACAGGGCCGTGACCGGCGGACACAGGCGATTCTGCCTCTGAAAGGTAAGATCCTGAACGTTGAAAAAGCCCGCTTCGACAAGATGCTGTCCTCAGCCGAAGTTGGCACCCTGATTACCGCACTGGGTTGTGGTATTGGCCGTGAAGAGTTCAACCCGGACAAGCTGCGTTACCACAGCATCATCATCATGACCGATGCCGACGT
>NZ_DJIO01000128.1:36864-65957 GCF_002433655.1 Thalassolituus sp. UBA6592
CACAGCATCATCATCATGACCGATGCCGACGTCGACGGTGCGCACATCCGTACGCTGCTGTTGACCTTCTTCTTCCGTCAGATGCCGGAAATCATTGAACGTGGCCATATCTTTATTGCTCAGCCACCACTGTACAAAATCAAACGTGGTAAGCAGGAGCAGTACATTAAGGACGAAGAGGCGATGGAGTCTTACCTGACCCACATCGCGCTGGAGAAAGCCGCTCTGCATCCTGCACCGGAAGCGCCAGCTATCACCGATGAAGCCTTTGCTGAACTGGTTGCTGACTACCGTGCTACTCAGGACACAGTAAGCCGCATGGCCAACCTGGTACCGCGTGAAGTTCTGCATGAGATGCTGACTCTGCCGCGCGTTTCCGCTGAACTGCTGGAAGATAAAGCTGGCCTGATCGCCTGGGCGGAGAAACTGTCTGAGCGTCTGCCGGATGCTGGTCGCAGTGGCAGCCACTTCGTGGTTAACGTCGTTGACGACGTTGAGCGCAACAGCAATAAGGTTCAGGTTAAGGTCATCACTCACGGTATTCCACGTGACTACCTGCTGGATAAAGACTTCTTCACCGGCGGCGGCTACAGCAAGCTGGCAACCATGAGTGAGAAGCTGAGCGCTACCCTGGAAGAGGGCGCTTATATTCAGCGTGGCGAACGTGTTCATATGATTGAAGACTTCTGGGACACTATCCAATGGCTGCTGAATGAAGCCAAAAAAGGTTTCAGCATCCAGCGCTACAAAGGTCTGGGTGAGATGAACCCGGATCAGCTGTGGGAGACCACCATGGACCCTGAAACCCGTCGTATGCTGCAGGTAACCATCGAAGACGCCATTGGCGCTGACAAGATGTTTACCACTCTTATGGGTGACGAAGTAGAACCGCGTCGTGCCTTCATTGAAGCCAACGCACTGAACGTAGCCAACCTGGACTTCTGATCCGGTTGGTTGTGTTCCACGTGGAACAGCAGCTTCTGCTGTTTATGTTTCACGTGGAACATCCATCCTACCCAAAGCTACTCTCTGGCTTTACTCCCTCAGTTTACCCCTTTAGTCACTATATCCGTGCTCAGCTGTCGCTGATTCTTTCCTTCAGCTTTGGCAGGACTTGTCTCGTCTACTGATACCACTCAGTGCTCATGTATGCGGATCTGAGGGATTTCGTGTTCCACGTGGAACACAGGGCAGGGGCGCGGACTTGAAGGTCCTCCTGCGCTTCTTGCTCAATGACGGAGAGCAGAAGAAATTGCTCTGCCTGTGGAAATACGGCAACCAATTGACCAGGTTTGCCCGCTGATTCCATTATTCCTTGCCCGTTGTAACAACTCAGTAAGAATCCTTTGTCAGCATTCCCAACCCGCTCACAGCCTTTCGTTAAGCTCTGTGGCGACGGCTGCTGCCTGATGAATTTATTAACAATGGATCGACTGATCTGAGGTTACGCCATGCCTGCTTACCCACTGCCCGATGACAGAGAAGTGCTCGTCTACTATGCCGGTGTGCTGAAAGACCGCGACAGCCGCACCATTCTTCATCGTGGTGTGGTCCGCGATCGTGAGGAAGCACTGCAACTGGCAGAGTTCTGCTGGAATGCTTATCGCCATTCAATTGCAGAATCTGAGGCCTCCGGGGAGCCAAAGACGGCGATACAGTCGGTGCATGAGTATGTGTTTCTCAACCTGATAGACGCTATGTTTACCTGCTTTGATCTCGCGGAGAGGGAAGATTCCAGGCAGGGGGGATAGATATTCGCACTCATTTGTCGCTCAGTAGCTGTTACTAAGACTTTAAAACCGGAAAATACAGGGTATTGTTATAGACCAACCAACATGGAATAACAGGAAGCTGAAGTGGGTCCGGAATACGATTGGAACTGGAGCAACGATCAGAAGGGCGTTGCTGAGCCATTACCCGGTGATCAGCTCGGCAGAGCGAAATACGCGCAGTTCTTAACCGGCTATCTGGCGGGCTTCGTCAATGAATCTTACGTGATGAACCTGAACGCTGAATGGGGCGCCGGCAAAAGCTGGTTCCTGCAACGCTGGTATCACACAGTAAAGGCACAACATCCAGCGGCATATATCGACGCCTGGAAGAATGATTTTTCTGATGATCCTTTGCTTACAGTGGCTTCAGGCTTACTGGAAGGAAGCTTTGGAGTCTTCCGAAGCTCCAAATGCGGCTGCTGAAAAATACAGAGCTTCGTCATTAAGAAAGTTGGGTCAGTTTATTAAAGGTGCATCTAAAAGTGCGCTGATACATCAGGCGAACAAGCATCTTGGAGAAGATGCTACAGAAATTCTTAAAGCTGGTATGTCCGAAGTTTCCGAAACAGTGGTCCGCTCTGTGATAGAAGAGCACCGGAATAAAATGAATGTGATCAGCGAGCTAAAAACAGAAATAGAAAACTGGATCACATTGATTACAACTGACAGTGAGCTGAGCAAACCCATGTTTGTGTTTATCGACGAACTGGATCGTTGCCGTCCGACTTACGCCATTGAATTGCTGGAAACGGTAAAGCATTTATTCGATGTAAAAGGGCTGGTATTTGTTATCGCCACCAATACCGATCAACTACAGCATTCGATTAAAGCCGTGTACGGTTCGGAGTTTGATGCACAGCGTTATCTCTACCGGTTTTTTAATCGTAGTTTTACGCTGAAGAAGGCCGACTTACTGTCCTTTATTCGGACACAGCCGGTATTTAAGGATCATCTGTCAGAGGCTTTATTAAGTACCTGTGATGGTAATGTCATTGTGGAAAATGAAGAGGTTCTTGCAAATAACCTTGCGGCCATTGCTGAGAGCTTTTGTTTTGATTTAAGGACAACATTGCAGTGGATGGATCAGTTATATCTTTGCTTTGCGTCGAACGCACAAAGAAAAAGTTTCTTGTGGCCAGTTATAGCCCTGATGATTGCAACAAAAGCAGTTTCTCAGAAAATATATGAAAACATTTTTGTTGAAAATGAATCGTGGGAGGAAGCCATTAAGCAAGTTCATCGACTTCATGAAATGGGTACATCTTTGATCCCACATTACAGGCTTAGGAAGAATCTGTCATTGAAACTCAAGGGGATGAGCTTGCTATATGCGGTGAAAGATAATTCTCTTTTTGATTTCGACAAAAGCCGGTACCGTGACATCGAAATGCCGATTGATTTGACTTTACTGGCTCGGATCTCAGCAATGCTGCTTGAGTTCGAATCTGATGCTAGCCTAACTGATAGGAATTATTTCACGAATAAAGATGCTAGGCGGAGTATTGAAGAAGTAAGTGAAACGCCCGCTTTCTTGTCAACGCTCAAGAATCAATTAATAGCGAAGAATAAGAACAGGGATAGTTATCTGAATCTTGTAGATTTAGCTTCAGATCTCGCATAAATCAGCTGAGAACCCGATACCTGGTACTCCTCCCACCGCCAGCCATCTTCTCCAGACAACCCTTAGCCACTAAGTCCGCCAGATGGCGGGTAGCGGTGGCTTTACTGACTTTGGTTACCTTCTGGTATTGCGCAGCGCTGATGCCGTCTGCAAAGCCTTTGTCGCCGCCGTCCAGCAGACGGTTCAGCACTTTGACCTGTTCTTTGTTTAAACCGGCGCTCTGGAACTTTTGCCAGAAGCGGGTTTTGGCCAGCGTGCGTTCGATATTGTTCAGCGTGTTGTTCATGGCCGCTTCCAGCGTATCGAGAAACCACAGCAGCCAGCTGGTGATATCCGGTGTTTTATCTGCTTCCTCAGCTTCGCCATCCAGCCGCTGGCTGGATTCCAGAATGTCGTAATAGCCTTTGCGGTTATCCAGAATGGCGACGGACATAGCGTACAGGCGGATGCTTTGCTGGTCAGCCTGAGCCAATGCCATATCTGTGAGGGCGCGCGCGAGGCGACCATTGCCATCATCGAACGGATGCAGGGTTATAAACCAGAAGTGGGTGATGGCGGCGCGCAACCAGGGGTCGAAACCGGGCTGTTGTGCCGTGCGGTTAAACCAGGCGATAAAGTCTTCGAGCAGCTTGTGCAGTTCCGCTCTGGGTGGCGCTTCGAAATGCACTTTCGGCCGGGTGATACTGCCGGAAACTACCTGCATAGGTTCTTCGCCACGCAGCTGACCAATTAACAAAGGGCGGCTACTCAGTGCTGTGTTCTCAGGGAACAGCCAGCTGTGCCAGCGGAAAAGACGTTCTGCACTGAGAGGGTGGTCACTGTGCAGTAGTGCGTCACTCATTATTTCTGCCAGACCTTCGGAGCGGTCGCTGACCGGGTAGTTGTGCTCAGCGGATATGCCCAGATGCCTGGCCAATGACGAACGGACGGAATCAATGTTGAGGCACTCACCCTCGATGGCGGAGGACGCGACAATATTCTGCAGCAGAGTATCGAGCGTTAACTGGCTGTCTGTCTCACCGGCTTTGCCTAACAACAGGCCGGCTTTTTTCTGCACCGCGCGCAATGCAGGGGCAACAGCAGTATTATCCCAGCTGAATTCGGGCCATTGTGGTGATTGCCAGATCCACTGCATGCACGTTACTCCGGTTTACTGTCTGGTCTGACGTGAGCCGATTAATAATGTTATTCGGCTCATATAGTGAGCCGAATAATACCCAGTATTCAGCTCATAAACCACCGCCAGCACTTCTGAGGGGAATGTATGAGCAGCAACCGCCACTGCACTGAACTTTCTTCGCCACTCCTTACATATCCGGGTATGCAAAAAGGTCTGCGGAACATCCCCTGCGACACCCGGTCGCATATACTCACCCTGATGCTTTTAGTTCTGACCGACAGGAAAGGAGTCACTGTGCGCTCATCTATCCGCAACACTTTAAAACGACCGTCCGTCATGCGCTTATTTATGCCTGTGTTTGCGCCTTTAATGCTTTTGCTTCTCATGGGCCAGGTCAGCTACGCACAGGCCGTCACGGGCGTCACAGAGGCTGTAGCGGGCTCTTCGCAGCCTTTATCTGGCACTGAAGGCAGTGACAGCGATTCTGGCACCGGTACAAAAGGAGAGAGCACAGAAGGAAACAGCACAGAGGGAAGCAGCACGGAAGGACGCAACACAGAGGGAATCAGCGATCAGCAGCTTAATGATCTTATCTCAACGCTGGAGAACGAAGAACAGCGGCAGCAGCTGATTGAACAACTGCAGCTGATGGCCCAGGCCAATGAAGAAGACGAAAAGTCACTGGATTCGCTGACGGATGTGCTGAACATTGAATCGGCCGGTTCCGGTCTGGCCAGTGATTTTGTTGGCCTGCTGCAGAGTTGGGGGCTGAGTGAAAGTTTTATCGGTGCACTGATCAGCTTTGGCTTAACCTTGTTGCTGATCGGCGTCTGTGTGTTTGCCAATAACTGGCTGGCCGTTTTGTTTAACCGCCGTCTGAGTAAGGTGCGCTCGCGTTTTCATCTGGATAAGCAGCGCTTTCGCAGTGTGTTCCTTCTGCAGCGTTGGGTCGGCTATCTGTTCGGGCTGATTTTCCTGGTGTATGCCAGCTCACGTTTGTTTACCGCTTACATCGAAGACGATACCGATTATTCATTGCCGCTCGGCTCGGTATTCGGTTTTGCCCTGACACTGGCGGTGATTATGTTTGTCTGGACGCTGATCTGGGAAGGGGTGAATGCCTTTCTTGAGGTCTTCGAGCATAAAAACCGCCGGGTTAAAGAATCACGGCTGAAGACCATCACCCCGATTATCCGCAACGTGCTGCTGTTTACCCTGTCGCTGTTCGCCATTATGGTGATCCTGTCTGAGCTGGGCGTGGATATCCTGCCGTTGATGGCCGGTGCTGGTGTGCTGGGTATCGCTATTGGTTTTGGTGCGCAGACGCTGGTGAAGGACTTCATCACCGGTGCAATGGTGATCTTTGAGGACTTGCTGCAGATTGGTGATGTCGTTCAGCTGGGCGACAAATTCGGTGCGGTGGAAAAAATCACCATCCGCAAAATTCAGCTGCGTGATCTGGATGGTACCGTGCATACCGTGCCGTTTGGTGATGTCACCATCGTCAGCAACCTGACCAAGGATTTCAGCTATTACCTGTTTAATGTCGGCGTTGCTTACCGTGAAAACGTCGATGAGGTGATGCAATGCCTGCGTGAAATAGATGAAGAATTACGCGCCGATGAGCAGTTTGGCCGTCTGATTCTGGAGCCACTGGAAATTCTCGGACTTGATCAGTTTGCTGACAGCGCGTTGATTATTAAAGCGCGCAGCAAAACCCTGCCCCATGAAAAATGGAACGTCGGGCGCGAATTTAACCGCCGCATGAAGATTGCCTTTGATGAGCGCAATATCGAAATTCCGTTCCCGCATCAGACGCTCTATTTTGGCGAAGACAAGAGCGGGAAAGCGCCGGCAGCAAATATCCGCCTGTTGTCAGAAGCAGCCAATAATGCGGATGAAGAACAAAGCAGCTGAAGGATAACTTAATTCCCACCTGCAGCTCAGACTGACCCTGATTTGCAGTTGAATAGCCGCTGAAAAGCAGGCAAAAAAAAGGCCGCTCATTGAGGCGGCCGAACCACTTGCGGGGTTGGAGAGATGAAGGAAAACTACTCAGAGAGATTTGCCTTACCGCGCGGCCCGAAAAACAGCCAGGCGATAAAGCCGAGCAGGGGGAGTACAAAGATGGCGACAATCCAGACGGCTTTGCCCGCATTTGATGCTGACCGCGATTGAACGACATTTATCAATGCGTAAACGTCTGCGATCAGAATCAGCAAGCCGATAAACCCGGATAAACCAGTCATCATTGTTGATCTCTCCCTGTTGCGTAACCTTAGGACTGGCGATTTTCAAAGTTGTTCCTGAGCCGATCACGGAATAATGGCAACGGACTGTTGCAGAACTTTTTGCTGAAATGCTAAGGCTTAACAGTGAGCGGAGTTTCTGTGAGTGAGCTGCCTGCGCAGCTGCTGTTTAAGTTAAACAGAAGTCTTTGCAGCGCATCTGGCCGTGCGTAAGGGAAATAAAAACGGCAGCCTGAGCTGCCGTCGATAAAACGCTGGGTCACTGACTGAGAAGCGTCAGAAGCGTTTGCCACTGGTGTCGTTCTGCACCAGTTCCCCATTAAAGGATACAGTTGAGATACGATCGGTTTGCTCGTTAATCCAGTTCTCTGTCTGTTCAGCCAGCTGAGCTGAGGTCAGATCAGCGGATGGGAATGCCGGACTGATCACCACATGGATGGTTCCTGGCCGCTTCACCCAGCTGTTGTTCGGCCAGTATTCGCCGGAGTTGTGGGCAATGGCGATGACGTCAGCGCCGGATTTACTGGCTAACATGGCCCCGCCTTTGGAAAAGGTCTTACGCTTACCCGGTGGAACACGGGTGCCTTCCGGGAATACCAAAACATGAATCCCTGATTCCAGCCGGTCTGTGCCCTGAGTGAGTACTTGCTTCATGGCACCGGTGCGCTTGCTGCGGTCGATGAAAATCGGATGAATAAGGTTGAGCATCCAGCCAAACAGCGGCAGATAAAACAGCTCTTTCTTAACCACCTGAACGTGCGGAGTGATCAGCGTTGGCAGGAAAAAGGTTTCCCAGGTGCTCTGGTGCTTGCTCAGCAGCACATAGCCACGGCCATCATGAGGGATGTTTTCTTTGCCTTCGACTTCATAGCGCACGCCGCAGATCCAGCGCAGAGCGAAGATCGCAGCACGGCAGGGAATGCCCATGACAAAGAAATTACGGGCTTTCAGTGGCAGCAGCAGACCAATGGTGAAGCTGGGGATGAACCACACCAGGGTAATCATCGCCAGCACCACATAAAAGATTACTGTGCGCACATACCAGCTGGCTGCTGCGCCGGAAGCGGAGTTAGTTGTCACGCTGCTTGTTGGTTCCATATCGCCCGTACCTGAAGGCCTCTGTTAATGAGATAACAGGTTTATACCATTTAATGGTACGGCAGCCGTTGCCTCTGCGGCGAATAACTGTTTCCTTGGTTGCTCAATCGGCCAGCAGATGGTCAGTAAACGCCGCCAGATCGTTAAAGACCGGAGTGTGCTCCAGCCCGGCTGTGGAGGTTAGTTTGCCCTCACTTTTTGCTCCTTTGCCGCTGCGCACCAGTGCCGGGCGGCAGCCGGCGGCCAAACCGGCTTCCAGATCACGGATCGAGTCACCCACCATCCAGGCGCCCTGAGCCGACGTGTTCAGCGCCTTTTCGATCTGGTGGATCAGGCCAGGCAGCGGCTTGCGGCAGTCGCAATCATCATCCGGACCATGGGGGCAGTAGGCGATATGGGCAAACCGTCCTCCGCTTGCTTCTGCCAGCGCGATCATCTTAGCGTGCATGGCGTCGAGATCATCCTGAGTGAAATAACCCCGGGCCAGACCGCTCTGATTGGTGGCAACCGCGATGGTGTAGCCGGCTTCATACAGACGCCCAACGGCTTCGGCACTGCCGGCAATAGGAATCCATTCATCAACGGATTTTACATAAGCGTCTGAGTCTTCGTTCAGAACACCGTCGCGGTCGAGGATAATCAGTTTCATTATTACGGCACTTCGGGTTAAAGGAACATGTTTGAATAGTTGCCCGGAGTATAACGAGTTGGCAAGGCAAATAAAAAACCCCACGGTGCGGGGGCAGGTGCTATGAAGATCAGCCCTGCTATTGTAAGGGCTGACTTAGTGGAATTAATCCGAGGCAAATATCGCCAAATTTTTACATATAGATCAGTGGCGACAACACCGGTAATTTATCACCACCCCAAATGGGAAAAACTAAAGTATTCAAAATAATAGGAATAAAGCATGTCAGGAAAATTGCATTTATAAAAATTGGAGAATGTACGTTGGAATATTTATTTTTCAGTAATTTTTTAGGCTACGTCTTTGTTACCGATTTTGTAACCCTCACTTTCTATAACCCGCTCTCTGTAACTACGCATCCTGATACCGGCTTTTACAGCTTCGCTTTTTAAACGTCGGTTTTCTGCTATCAATTTTACGCACATCGATTTCTCGCCCGGTGATTGCGACCGAAAAAACAGAACGGAGTGCAAAGGGGAAAGTGCAAAGATCAGATTAAAAAGTACAGCGCAGTCAGGCATAAGAATGAAGGTGAGTATCTCAGTGCAAACAAAAAAGCCCGGTACTGTTGCCAGTACCGGGCTTTTGCAGGCTTAAGTAAGCTTACAGCACAGAGATGTCCGCAATCCCCATAAACATCGCACGCAGCTGTTTCAGCAGCGCCAGGCGGTTATTTTTCACCGCTTCGTTATCAGAGATCACCATCACGTTGTCGAAGAAGTCATCCACAACTTTGCGCAGTGTGGAAAGTGCTTCCAGCGCCATGCTGTAGTTGCCTTTTTCCAGAGACGGAATGATCAGGTCTTTGAGGCCGGTCATCTGTTCAAACAGGGCTTTTTCTTCTGCCGCTTCAAACAGGCTGGCATCCACGTCAGCAGATACTGCGTCACCATTGTTCTTCGCCAGAATATTGGAAACCCGCTTGTTGGCGGCTGCCAGAGCTTCAGCGGATTCCAGCTTGCTGAATTCATGTACGGCCTGTACGCGACGGTTTACATCCAGAGCGTTGGTGATGCCCAGTGTACGAACTGCCTGGAATACTTCGGCCGGGATACCTTCATCGTGGTACCAGGCGCTGAAGCGGTCCAGCATATATTCGGTCAGCACGGCTTTGGTGTCGGATTTCAGATCGGTTTCCCAATCGTTGGCCAGCGCCCAGTCGATCAGGGTGCCGAGGTCGATATTAATTTCTTTTTCAACCAGCAGACGCAGCACACCCAGAGACGCACGACGCAGTGCGAAAGGGTCTTTGGAGCCGGTCGGAATCTGGCCGGTACCGAACAGGCCTGCCAGGCTGTCGAGACGGTCTGCCAGAGCAATCAGCGTACCGGTCTGTGTTTGCGGTAAAGCATCACCGGCAAACGCAGGCATGTATTGTTCGATCATGGCGGCGCACACTTCTTCCGGCTCGCCATCGTGCTCGGCGTAGTATTTACCGGCCAGACCCTGCAGGTCGGTAAATTCAAATACCATGTTGGACACCAGATCGTTTTTACACAGGTGCGCAGCACGCTGTACCAGCACTTTATCAGCGCCCAGCTGTTCGGCAATCTTAGTTGCCAGCGCGCTGATACGGCGGGTTTTGTCGGCCACAGAGCCCAGACCATTGACCCACACCACGTTTTCCAGTTTCGGGAAACGGCTGGCCAGCGGGTGTTTGCGGTCGGTATCCCAGAAGAAAGCGGCATCGGCCAGACGTGGGCGAATAACTTTCTCGTTACCTGAGATCACCTGTGACGGATCTTTGGATTCAATGTTGGCGATGGTGATGAAGTTTGGCAGCAGCTTGCCGTCTTTCATTACGTGGAAGTATTTCTGGTGTTCTTTCATGGAAGACACCAGTGCTTCCTGTGGTACGCGCAGGAAGTCTTCATCGAAGGAGCCAGCCAGAGCCACCGGCCATTCGTTCAGCGCGGTCACTTCATTCAGCAGATCGTCATCGATCACCGCTTCGCCACCGAGTTTTTTACCTTCGGCTTCTACCTGACCTTTGATCAGCGCAGAGCGCTCTGCGAAGTCGGCCATTACATAGGCTTCGCGCAGTTTGCTTTCGTATTCGTCCGGCGCAGAAATGGTGATTTCGCCCGGTGCGTGGAAACGGTGACCGCGGGTGGTGTTGCCGGCTTTCAGGCCCAGCACTTCAGCATCGACCACGTCGTTGCCGAACAGCATGATCAGCCAGTGTACCGGACGTACGAATTCAACCCGGGAAGCACCCCAGCGCATACGTTTTGGAATCGGCAGTTTATCCAGACTGTTCTGTACGATGTCGCCCAGCAGTTCAGTGGTCTGCTTGCCTTTAATAACGCGGTTCAGCATCAGCTTGCCAGCATTTTTGCCGTGGGATTCCGGCGCGGTTTCCAGCTGAGCAGCGTCAGCACCGGCACGCTCAGCAAAACCGATAGCGGCTTTGGTTGGTTTGCCGTCGGCATCAAAAGCGATCTTGGCTGGCGGGCCGTACAGAGTTTCTTCTTTGTCGGCCTGCTGTTCTTCCAGTGCGTTGATACGCACCGCCAGGCGGCGTGGTGCCGCAAAAGATACAACGTCAGCGAAGCTCAGGCCCGCTTCTTTCAGGCCGTCTTCAATGCCCTGGGTGAACGCTGCAGATAAGTTTTTCAGTGCCGTTGGTGGCAGTTCTTCGGTACCCAGTTCGATTAACAGATCACGACTCATTACTTCTTCTCCTGGGCGTTTTTCTCAGCATCTTTCTCAGCCTGTTCAGCTTTCTGTGCCAGGTACTTGGCCAGCACATCCGCACGGTTGGCTTCATCAGCCAGCGGGAAGCCTTTTTCTGCACGGCTGGCGAAGTAGCAGTGCGCTACGGCACGTGCCAGGGTACGTACCCGCAGGATGTAACCCTGACGCTCAGTCACGGAAATCGCGCCGCGGGCGTCGAGCAGGTTAAAGGTGTGGGAGGCTTTCAGCGTCTGTTCGTACGCTGGCAGCGGCAGGTTGGCTTCTACCAGACGGTTACAGTCCACTTCATATTGATTGAAGGCCTGGAACAGGAAGTCGGTGTCGGCGTATTCAAAGTTGTAGGTGGACTGCTCCACTTCGTTCTGGTGGAACACGTCGCCGTAGGTCACGGCTTTGCCATCCGGACCGTAAGTCCAGACCAGATCGTAAACAGAATCCACTTCCTGCAGGTACATGGCGATACGCTCAAGACCGTAGGTGATCTCACCGGTTACCGGGAAGCATTCCAGACCACCGGCCTGCTGGAAGTAAGTAAACTGAGTGACTTCCATACCGTTCAGCCAGATTTCCCAGCCCAGACCCCAGGCGCCCAGAGTCGGCGATTCCCAGTTGTCTTCTACGAAACGGATGTCGTGCACGCCGGAGTCGATACCCAGTGCCTGCAGAGAAGCCAGGTACAGATCCTGGAAGTCCGCCGGAGACGGCTTCATCACCACCTGGAACTGGTAGTAGTGTTGCAGACGGTTCGGGTTCTCACCATAACGGCCATCGGTTGGACGGCGGCTTGGCTGAACATAAGCCGAGTTCCAGTTTTCAGGGCCGATAGAACGCAGGAACGTGTGCACGTGAAAGGTACCGGCACCCACTTCCATATCGAGGGGTTGGTTAATCACACAGCCCTGATCGGACCAGTATTCCTGCAGGGCGGCAATCATGCCCTGAAAGGTTTTGACGTTGTGGCGACTCTGACTCACGGTGGGATTCCTGAATTCTCAAAGAGTATGTTTGGCAGTGCCAAGATAAAATGACGCAGGATTATACCAGTGCTGGCCGATGTTTGCAGGGGGCTGGCCTAACCCGGGGCAGAACAGTTTGTCCGCTGCGCCCGGCGTCCGGCAGGTTGCGACACCCGGTCAGCAGCAGGATGCGTCATATCGGTAGCGCAGCTCAGATATCTCCGGCAATGCGGCTGAAACTCTCCTGTCGGATATTGGTGGAGCTGAGCATCAGGATATGTTCAGCGACATCGTCTTTTACGATAAAGGCCAGACACTCGGTTTCATTGCAGACGCTGTAGCTCTCTTTGCCGGGCGAGGATTGCTGGCGAACGTGTGACAGATCATAGGTCGCTTCATATACGCTGCGGCTTTGATCGAAACGAAGCCGGTCGGCGTCTTTCAGGTTGTCGGTTTGCTTTAACCCAAGAGCATAACGCGGGTAATCGGCGAGAATAAAATCACTGTCCAGATTTTCCAGCAGGCGGCTGACCGACATGGCCATAAGAACGCCGCCGGATGGTGATTTCACTGCAACGGATAAATCACCAGCGGCAAAGAAATGTCCGCCGCTGGCAACGTCGTGGGGGATTCTGATATTAAAACCGGGCGTGTTCAGGTAACTGTCAGAGGGGCTTTCTGAACACCCCGCCAGCATTCCCAAAACAATCAGCAACAGAATTCTCATTGGCTTCCTTACCTTGTTAAACAGAGATTCCGCAGCTTATACGAAGGTGGTTTTGGCTGGCATGACTGATGTCGCAACTAATAGATTTATTTCTGAACGTCCTGTTCAGATGCGCTTCAGGGCAGGCTCAGAGTGACGCTGGCACCGCCCTGTGAGCGGTTGGCGATGGTGACTTTGCCGATGTCTTCGCCGTTTCTGTGCGCTTCGGCAATCAGTTTGACGAAGAACAGGCCAAGGCCGCTGCCTTCGGTTTTGGTGGTGTCTTTTTCGCCGGAAAGAATGGATTCATCAAAACCGTGACCGTTATCCTGCACGGTGATGTGGAGTCCGTTGCTGTCATCGGCGGTCAGCTGAATGCGGTTGGCGCCGGCCTGGGCACTGTTGGTGATCAGGGTCACCAGCGCCAGCTGAATCAGATTCTCGTTGTAGAAGCCCTGGCACTCGTCGGCGATTTCATTCACCAACTTGATCGTCGGGTACTGTAACTGGATGGCTTCAATGGCATCGCTGGCGGTATCTCTCGGCCAGGCATCGTCCATGGGAAAATTCTGCTGCTGCTCCAGCCGGAACAGACTGACCATCTGCATGGTGTCATTCTTTAAGCGGTTGGTGCGCTGCAGAATCGGTTGCAGGTGATGGTGGTAACGGGCCGGAATCTGGCTGATTGCTTCCTGCTCATAGTCCAGCAGGGACTGCAGCTGATTCTTCAGGTCGTGAATTACGGCGGCAACCATGTGCTCGAATTTCATACCGTCTCCTGGTGGTCGGATCTGCGCGTTGTGCCTACAGACCTGCGGCGCGTTTCAGCCGCGTAAAACTGTGCTTCAGCCGTTCGTAACGCTCATAGCGTTCATCGTTGCTGCCCATCGGTCCGATGCGCTGAAAGTAGCGGTAACAATCTTTCAGTTGAACCAGATCCATCTGTGTATTTTCAATCAGGCTGATTTTCGCCTGAATCGCGTTCAGCAGTACACTGATTCCGGCCTCTTCATAGTTGGCCGCTTCGTCAAAGGCTTCAATAGCCTGAGAAAACTCACCTTTTTCATAACAGCCGACACCTCTGGCATTCAGCCTGGCGGTATGTTCCCGGATGGTCATCTGATTCAGACTGTTTTCCAGCGCCTGCAGCTGCTGCCCATGTTCGTCTGACAGACCTTCCGCTTTCAGTTTGCGCATCAGATCTTTGGCCTTTACATGCTGCCCGGTGTCGACGTAGGCGCCAGCCATTTTCAGCTGTTGTGCATGGTCGGGTTTTTTGATTCTGCCTAAGGCGGTTTCTGCATTTTTAGCGGATTTCAGGGCCTTATCTTCATCACCTATGGTTACGAAGGTTTTACCTTCGACGATGCAGGTTTCAAACATTACGGATTCCTGACCGGCATAGTCCTGACGCAGCTCATCAAATGCACGCAGAACTTTCTCAAGACGCAGTTTCTGGACCCGGTCGGAGCCGCCTTTCAGCAGATGGCGAACGGCGTCAGAAAACTGCAGGTAGTTATGAGCGGTTTTGTAGCAGGAGAAACGGCCAAGGCGCATGGCCTGTTCGAAGGCTGCTTCAGCAACCGGAAAGTCGCAGTTCTGGTAAGCAATACGCCCCAGTTCCATTTGTCGCAGAACGGCTTTGGGGGAAATTTCCACGGCTTTCTCCAGCTGCTTCTGCGCTTCCTGCGGACGCCCCAGACTGTTGAGAATAATGGCGCACCAGTCATAGCACTGCACATACATTGGGTGATCGATCAGTGTGCGCTGCAGCAGTGCCAGAGCATTTTCTGATTCACCCATAAAGTGAATGCAGATGGCCTGGCCCAGGCGCGCCCAGGACACCGAGCGCTTGTTGAGGAGCTGCGAATAGATCTCCAGCGCCTGCTGATAGCGTTTCTGACGGACGTAAAGTTTGCCCAGAATACGGATCAGCGGCATTTCCAGTTTGGGGTATTTGGTCAGCAGAATTTCAGCGGCGGCAATGGCCTTATCGATTTCGCCGCCGTCGATAAAGGCGTCGACTTCGGCCAGTTTCTGTTTGGTGGTCAGAATCCTCGTCAGGCGCTCGCGCAGCATGTTCAGGGTGAATGGTTTGGTGATGTAGTTATCGGGCTCGTATTCCAGAGCGCCCATCACCATGTCGACGGCGTTTTCACCGGTGACCAGAATAAACAGCGAGCTGGCACGCAGGCGGCTGGTATAGCGGGCTTCTTCCAGAATCTGCTGGCCGTCTTTGCCTTTGCCGAGGTTATAGTCTGAAAGAACGATGTCATAATCTTTCTCCAGAATGAAATCCATGGCTTCGCGGCCATCGGTGGCGGTATCCATCGTCTGTGCGCCAAGAATGGTGAGCATCTTCTTCATGGAGCTGCGGGCTTCGACCAGGTCGTCCACAATCAGAATGCGTTTGTCCTGCAGAGCATGTTCGAGGTTGATCATGGGGTATGGAATTTTCAGAGTCAGATGGTTTGAGTCTAGCAGAGCAACAGAGTGGTGCTTTTCTGGCTCTTATAAAAATCGCTCTGCGCTTTTACCCTTCGACGGATATTGTGAAACCCTGCTTTTTGTATGAAAAATCTGATCGGCTATCTGACCATTTTTATTATCCGTCTGTTCAGCTGGATGCCACTGGGTATGGCCCGGGCGTTCGGCTGCCTGCTGGCGCGAATCGTCTGGCGTACCAGTGATTCGTTCCGCCATGTGGCGGACGTGAACACCCGTCTGTGTTTCCCTCAGTTGCCGGATAGCGAACGTAATCGTCTGATGCGTAAGGCTTTTATTAATAACGCCATGATGTTTACCGAGATGGGACTGATGTGGGGACGTCCGGCCAAAGACTCCCTGGCGCATATCAATCAGATTCATGGCGAAGAGATTTTTGACGCCGCCATTACTGAAGGTAAGGGCGTATTACTGCTGGTGCCACACCTGGGCAACTGGGAGCTGACCAACACGTATATTGCTTCCCGCTCAGATCTGACGGCCATGTATCGCCCGGCGCGCAATCCGGTGTTTGATGAATGGATGCACAGCCGCCGCGAAGCAACCGGTGGTGAATTGGTACCGACCACCACCGGCGGCATCAAGGCACTGTACCGGGCTCTGCGCAACGGCGGTGTGGTTGGGGTTCTGCCGGATCAGGAACCAAGACCGGAAGGCGGCGAGTTCGCGCCTTTCCTTGGCACTCAGGCTCTGACGCCAACCCTGCCGGTTCAGCTGCTGAAGCGTACCGGTGCGCGCGCGGTATTTCTGTTTGCCCGCAGGCTGGAAGATCAGGCGAAGTTCGATCTGCACTTTGTCGAGCCGGATGAGGAAATTTACGCCGCGGATACCTCTGTGGCGCTGGCTGCAATGAACCGCACGGTCGAACGTTGTATCCGTATTTGCCCGGAACAATACCAGTGGCTGTATAAGCGTTTTAAGCGTCAGCCTGCGGGGCGCGACAATCCTTACCGGTAGCGTTTGCACTGGTGCTGCTTCCGCAACAAATATTTCCACATTGTGAACAACTGGTTACACTGCGCTTTCTCAATAAAAGCAGGGTGTTTTCGTGGTTGGATATTTTATGATCGGGCTGATCAAAGTCATGGGCCTGATTCCGCTTAAATGGTCACAACGCATCGGTCGTCTGATTGGCCATATCCTCTACCGTCGCCGCACCTGTTCCCGTGAAGTTGCCCGCGTTAATCTGCAGATGTGTTATCCCGATATGGCGGAAGTTGAGCTTGAACGTCTGCTGCAGCAAACCTTGCTACAGAATGGCATGACAGGCACTGAGATGGGTCCGATGTGGGGTTATTCACAGCAGGAAGGTCTGGCGCTGCTGAAAAATGTACATAACGAAGAGTTGTTTGATCAGGCGCTGGCGGATGAGCGCGGCGTGCTGTTGCTGTGTCCGCATCAGGGCAACTGGGAACTTGTGAACAACTATGTGTCGTCGCGGTGTCCTATCACCATCATGTACCGTCCGGCGAAGAGTAAGGTCTTCAATGAATGGATGGTCAGCCGCCGTGAACAGGTGGGCTGCAAACTGGTACCAACCACGGGCGCGGGGGTTAAGCACTTGTTTGCCGTTCTGAAGGGGGGCGGTATGGTGGGCTTTTTGCCGGACCAGGAGCCTAAGGCACGCAGCGGAGTATTTGCGCCGTTTATGGCGGTGGAGCAGACGCTGACCCCCAAACTGCCCCATGAGCTGCTGAAACGTACCGGCGCGATCGGGCTGTTTATCTCGGTTGAGCGGTTGCCGGATGCAGAAGGTTTCGATATCCATTTCTTCGCTGCGGATGATGAGCTTTATGCGGATGACGCCGTGGTAGCCGCCGCTGCCCTGAACCGGGGCATTGCACAGTGTGTAGCAGTGGCTCCGGCTCAGTATCAGTGGACCTATAAGCGCTTTAAACGCCAGCCGGATGACGGTAAGAACCCTTATAAAGTGGCCGGTGTGCCCTGAGCGATGGGCTGGAAAAGAGAGTATCGAGGGATACAAAAAAGGAAGGCATTGCCTTCCTTTTTTATTGTCTGTCTTTTATTGCCAGATCTTTCTATTGAATGAGCCTCGCCCGGAGCTGAATCCTCAGCTGCGCCAGAAGGTCGGACTTAACAGCACCAGCAGGGTAAAAATCTCCAGCCGGCCGAGCAGCATGGTCAGCGCCAGTAACCACTTTGCAGTATCTGAAATATCACCGTAGTGAGTGGCCACTGCGCCCAGACCAGGGCCGAGGTTATTCAGGCAGGAGCCAACCGCAGAGAAGGCGGTCACCTGATCCAGGCCGGTGGCCATCAGCGCCAGCATCATCACCATAAAGGTGACGATATACATAGCAAAGAAGCCCCACACAGCATCGAGAATGCGGTCACCCACTGCACGGTTGCCAAGCTTCACCGGAATCACCGCGTTCGGGTGCACCAGACGGCGGATCTCGCGCACGCCCTGTTTATAAATCAGCAGTACGCGGATTACTTTCATGCCACCGCCGGTCGAACCGGTGCAGCCGCCGATAAAGGCCATCATAAACAGCAGAACTGGCAGAAACACCGGCCACACCGAGAAGTCGGAAGTGCCAAAGCCCGCGGTCGTGGCGACAGATACCACTTCAAACAGACCGTAGCGCACGGAATGGGTGAAGTCGTAAGTGCCGGTGTACCACAGTGCGGAAATCGCCAGCAGCACACCACCGCCAAGCACCAGAAAGAAGAACTTCAGTTCGGAGTCTTCAAAGTAATGCAGCAGCGTACGGTTACGCCAGGCAAAGAAGTGCAGCGAGAAATTCAGCGCCGCAATCAGCATAAAGAAGATCGCGATACCTTCGATCAGTGGACTGTCGAAATACCCGATGGAAGCGTCATAGGTGGAGAATCCGCCGATACCTACGGTGGCAAAGCTGTGGGAAATGGCATCAAACAGACTCATGCCCGCTGCCCAGTAAGCCAGTGCGCAGCTGATGGTCAGGAACAGATAGATGTACCACAGGGCTTTGGCGGTTTCGGCGATACGCGGTGTGAGCTTGGAATCTTTCATCGGCCCCGGCATTTCTGCCCGATACAGCTGCATACCACCAATACCGAGCATGGGCAGAATGGCGACAGCCAGAACGATAATCCCCATGCCGCCCATCCACTGCAGCTGCTGGCGATACCAGAGAATGGATTTGGGCAAATATTCGAGGCCAGTCATCACCGTGGCACCGGTGGTGGTCCAGCCGGACAGGGATTCAAAGAAGGCGTCGGCGAAGTCCAGCCCGGGCTTATCAGCGATCATAAACGGCAGAGTGCCGGCCAACCCCAGGGTCAGCCAGAACAGTGCAGCAATCAGGAAGCCGTCGCGGGTGCGCAGTTCTTCATGTACACGGCGCACCGGCAGCCAGGACGTAAAGCCGATGCCAAGAATCAGCAGCATGGCGGTAATAAAGGCATCGGTGGCACCATCATCATAAATAACCGAGATGATGATGGGCGGCACCATGGTGATGCTGAACAGCATCAGGAAGATGCCGAGGATACGGGCGATAACGGTCAGATGCATACGCAGGTATCCTCAGAAGAAGCCGAGGCCAACCTGGAACAGCCGCTCCACGTCGGCAATGTGTTTCTTGTTCATTACGAACAGAATCACATGGTCATCGGATTCCACCAGAACATCGGAACTGGCCATAATCACTTCTTCGCCGCGCACGATAGCACCAATGGTGGTACCCGGTGGCAGCTTGATTTCACGGATCTTGCGACCAACCACCTTGGATGAGCGGCTGTCACCGTGGGCGATCGCTTCAATGGCTTCTGCTGCACCACGACGCAGTGAGTGAACGTTTACCACGTCACCGCGGCGCACGTGCGTGAGCAGGCTGCCGATGGTGGCCTGTTGTGGCGACAGCGCCACGTCGACCATACCGCCCTGTACCAGATCCACATAGGCGGCTTTGTTGATCAGGGTGATTACCTTGCGCGCGCCCAGTCGTTTGGCCAGCAGTGACGACATGATGTTCACTTCATCATCGTTGGTCAGAGCACAGAACACGTCGGTGCTTTCGATGTTTTCTTCTTCCAGCAGCGTCTTATCGGTAGCACTGCCGAGCAGCACCACGGTGCGGTTCAGGTGCTCACTGAGGAACTCGGTGCGGCCGGGATTGTGTTCGATGATTTTGATCTGGTAATGCTTTTCCAGCGTGCGGGCGAGGCGGTAGCCAATGTTACCACCACCGACGATCATGACCCGGCGGTAGGAATCTTCTTCCCGGCGCAGCTCTTTCATGACCCGGCGGATGTGCGCTTTGGCGGCGACGAAGAACACTTCATCGTCGGCTTCGATCACAGTATCACCGGTTGGCTCGATGGCTTTGTTGCGGCGGAATACCGCGGCCACACGGGCATCAATGTTCGGCAGGTGGTTCTTCAGGTGGTGAATTTCCTGACCTACGAGCGGGCCGCCGTAGTAGGCTTTTACCGCAACCAGCTGGGCGCGACCTTCGGCGAAGTCCATTACCTGCAGCGCACCCGGATACTGCAGCAGGCGGCTGACATAGTTCGTAACCACCTGCTCAGGTGAGATCAGAACGTCGACCGGAAAGGCATCGGCACGGAACAGTTCGGTCTGCTTCAGATACTGGCCGGTACGGATACGACTGATTTTGGTCGGCGTACGGAACAGGGTGTAAGCGATCTGGCAGGCGACCATATTGGTCTCATCGGAATTGGTCACTGCGATCAGCATATCGGCGTCGTCGGCGCCGGCATCGCGCAGGATATTCGGATGCGAGCCCATGCCCATCACCGTTTTGATATCGATGCGGTCCTGCAGCTCACGCAGGCGATCGGCGTCGGTATCGACCACCGTAATGTCGTTCTGCTCGTTGGCGAGGTTTTCTGCCAGTGAGCCGCCAACCTGGCCGGCTCCGAGGATGATAATCTTCACGCTATCCGCCCCTGTGCAAAAAGCTTGTCCTGACTATTGGTCATACGGTCTTAATACCCTGTGGCCGCCCCGCAGGTACAGCTCGCGTTATGGTTTCAGGCCTTCTTCGTCATCAGGGCGTAGTAAAACCCGTCATGGCCATTCTGTTGTGGAAACAGTTGTCGCCCGGCATTACAGGCGCTTCCCCATGAAAAGTCCAGCGCTGTCAGCACCAGATCCTGAGTTGCATCAGCAAAGGCAGCGATCTGATCACTGTTTTCCTGCGGCAGTACGGAGCAGGTGGCATACAGCAGACGGCCGCCTGGTTTCAGCATAGCCCAGGCCGTCTGTAACAGGCTGGCCTGCAGGCTGCTCAGCTGCTCAATGTCTCCGCGCCGGCGCAGCATTTTGATATCCGGGTGGCGGCGGATCACGCCAGTCGCGGAGCAGGGGGCATCCAGCAGAATGGCATCAAACAGTTCACCATCCCACCAGGCATCGGTGTCGGCCATATCCGCACACACCACGTCGGCCTGCAGCTGCAGACGTTCGAGATTTTCATGCACCCGGCCAAGACGACTTTCTTCAATATCCAGTGCAACGACACGGGCATCCGCACGCTCCAGCAGAGCGCAGGTTTTTCCGCCCGGAGCAGCACAGGCATCCAGAATCCGATCACCGTCTTTGGGGGCGAGTAACTGAGCAGCCAGTTGTGCCGCTTCGTCCTGCACACTGACGTCGCCATCGGAGAACCCCGGCAGCTGGGTCACATCGCAGGATTGCGCCAGATAAATGCCCACATCTGAATAAGGCGCTGCGCTGGCTTCAATACCGGCATCGGCCAGACGCTGCAGGTAATCATCGCGGCTGCTGTGTTTCAGGTTGACGCGCAGGCACAGCGGCGGACGTTCGTTGTTCTGCACAAAAATGTCCTGCCAGTCATCGGGCCAGGCTTTGCTGAGCATTTTCACCAGCCATTTCGGGTGGCTGGTGGCGGTCACCGGGCTTTCATCCAGCGGTGGCAGCAGGGCTTCGTACTCACGGCCGTAACGACGCAGGCAGGCATTGATCACCGGTTTGGCATAACCCTTACCCAGTTCTTCGCAGACATCCACAGTGGCGTGTACCGCAGCGTGGGGTGCTTTGTTCTGAATGGCCAGTTGATACAGGCCAATGATCATCAGCGCATGCAGGTCCTGATCTTCTTCACCGAAGGGGTTTTTCAGCAGGATTTTGACCAGTGCATTCAGGCGCTGAAAGTGGCGGCAGCTGCCCAGCGTCAGATCGCGCAGAAAGCCACGGTCTTCAATAGCAACGCGGTTTTCCAGCGCCGGCAGTACCTGATTAAGAGACTGGCCGTTCATCACGGATGACAGCGCCATAGCAGCAGCACGGCGGGCGCTTAACTCAGAGTTACTGCTCTGATTCCAGATCGAGGAGTTATTACTCAATGTTGTGACGCCAGCATGTGATTAACCTGAAACAGCTGCGGCTGGCCGTTGATAACGTCCGCCACAGACATAGCTTTCTTACCCGGCAGCTGCACGGTACTGATGCGCAGAACGTTTTCGCTGCAGGCCACTTCGATGCCTTTCGGGCTGACGTTAACAATCGTACCGGGCAGCATGTCGGTTACTTTCTCTAGCATTTCTGCCTGGAATACGCGGATGCGGTTATCGCCCAGCAGAGTGTAAGCCATCGGGAATGGGTTGAACGCGCGCACTTTACGGTCCAGTTCGCTGGCACTGAGATTCCAGTCGAGCAGCGCTTCTTCTTTACTCAGTTTGTGTGCGTAGCAGGCGAGCATATCGTTCTGAATTTCCGGCTTGAGTTCACCCGCTTCCAGTTTCGCCAGAGTATCCAGCAGGGCGGGCGGCCCCATTTCGGCCAGGCGATCATGCAGGGAGCCGCCGGTTTCGTCGGCGCTGATGCCGGTGGTGACTTTGCTCAGCATGTCGCCGGTATCGAGACCTTTATCCATCTGCATGATGGTAATGCCGGTTACCATATCACCGGCTTCGATGCAGCGCTGAATCGGGGCGGCACCACGCCAGCGTGGCAGAATGGATGCGTGCACGTTGAGGCAGCCGTACTTCGGAGCGTCGAGCACAGACTGTGGCAGGATCAGGCCGTAGGCGACCACGATCATCACATCAGCGTTTAATGCTGCCAGTTCTTCTACTGCCGCCGGGTCTTTGAAATTCAGCGGCTGATATACCGGGATATCATGCTCCAGTGCGACCTGCTTAACCGGGCTCGGCTGCAGCTTTTTACCGCGGCCGGCAGGACGGTCCGGCTGACTGTAAACGCCGATGATGTCATGTTCTGAAGCAATCAGGGCACGCAGATGCGCTGCAGCGAAGTCTGGCGTACCGGCAAACAGGATGCGCAAGGCCATTAATTTTTACCTTTGCGACGGGCTTCCTGTTTGTGTTTCTTCTCCAGCTTATCCTTAATGCGGTTGCGCTTGAGCGGGGAAATGTAGTCCACCATCAGCTTGCCATCGAGGTGATCGACTTCGTGCTGGATGCAGACGGCCAGTAAACCGCGGCATTCCATCTCAAATGGGTTACCATCGCGGTCAGTGGCTTTCACCAGGCAGTGTTCGATGCGGGTAACGTCTTCATAGAAGCCGGGTACCGACAGACAGCCTTCCTGCATGGTTTCTTCTTCGCCGTCGAGAACTGTGATCTCAGGGTTGATAAAAGTCAGTGGTTCGCTTTTATCTTCGGACACATCAATGGTAATGATGCGCTCATGCACGTTAACCTGTGTGGCAGCCAGACCAATGCCCGGGGCCTCATACATGGTCTCGAACATATCGTCGACGATGTTACGGATGCGTTCATCCACCGTTTCAACAGGAGCGGCGACGGTGCGTAAGCGTGGATCCGGGTATTCTAAAATTTCGAGTAAGGCCATAGAGTTAAGAGCTTTTATAGAAACAAATGGTCCTGACTTGCTAATATGCAGGTCAGGCAGTGATATTCAATGCGAGATTGCCAATCCGCCAATGATAAAGGGAATACAGGATGAGCAAAACCATCAAGGGCATTCTGATTGCTGGTTTGATGGGTCTTTCTGTCAGTGTTAGCGCACTGACGCTGAAAGCCGATGCACCGCAGACATACGTGGTCAAGAAGGGAGACACTCTGTGGGGTATCTCGGAACGTTTTACCAGTGATCCCTGGCAATGGCCTGAAATCTGGTATCAGAACGACCAGATTAAGAATCCGCATCTGATTTATCCGGGCGATGAAATTGGTCTGGTGGAAATTAACGGTGAAACCCGACTGACCGTTACCCGTCGTGGTGACGCCAGCCGTACCTACAAAATGTCGCCGGGTACGGTAAAAATGCAGCCTACAGCCCGCGTTGAACCGATTGAATCCGCGATCCCGGCGATTCCGCAGGATGCTATTCAGGGCTTCCTGAAACACCACCGGGTGGTGGAACTGGAAGATCTTGATAAAGCCCCGCGCGTGCTGGCCGGAGCTGATGGCCGTCTGATCATGGGCGCTGGTGGTAAGGTTTATGCCCGTGGTGATTTCGGCGACGAGGTCGCCAATGCGTATGGCATCTACCGCAAAGGTCAGGTTTACGTTGATCCGGAAACTGAAGAAGTTCTCGGTTTGGAAGCCACTGAAATTGGTGTTGGTAGTGTGGCTGGCAAAGAGGGGAATATTGCAACTCTGCTGCTGGAACGTACCGCTCAGCAGGTATCCATTGGCGATGTGCTGCTGCCAACCGATGACCGTGAGCTGATCTCCAATTACTACCCGAGAGCGCCAAAAGGTAAGCTGACCGGAGAGATTCTCGCCGTGGATGGTGGGGTGTCACAGGTAGGTCAGTTTGACGTTGTGGTACTTAACCGTGGCGAGCGTGATGGTCTGGAACCTGGCTCTGTGCTGTTGATCATGAAAAAGGGTGAGATTGTTTATGATCGCATCAAAGATGAGCAGGTACGGTTACCTTCCGAGCGTGCGGGCAGTCTGATGGTATTTCTGACTTACGAGAAAATGTCGTACGCTCTGATCATGCGCGCCAATCGCCCACTGCGTATTGGCGATGAAGTGGTAAATCCGAACAACTGATAAATCCTGCGCCCCGGACTACCTGACAGGTGGTCCAGTGGGCACTGACAAGGAACGTTTATGCTCACGGATGAGCTGTTGCTGGCCTGGTGGCGCCTCGCGCGCCTGCCTGGTCTGGGCAATGTCTCCCTCGCTGAAATCCGCCAGCGTCTTGGCGACCCTTCCCGTTTACTGAACGCCAGTCTTCAACAACTTACCGCTTGTGGTATCAGGCCAGATGCTGCGCAGCAATGGCTGGATAATCCTCACCCAGATGCCGGATTCAAACGTCTGCAGCAGTGGCGTCAGCAGCCCGGCTGCGGCGCTTTGCTTGCCGGGTTTGACCCCTATCCCCAGGCGCTGCTGGCGACCCGCGACGCGCCAACCATCCTTTACTATCGGGGCGACATTGATGCGCTTGAGTCACCGGCGGTGGCCATGGTCGGCTCGCGTAACCCAACACCTTACGCCGCTGAGTGGGCAAAAAACTGTTCACGCGAACTGGCACAACAGGGCATCACCATCGTCAGTGGTCTGGCACTGGGAATTGATGGTGCAGCGCACAGCGGCGCTGTCGAAAGCGGACGTACTATTGCGGTACTGGGGTGTGGCGCCGATGTGATTTACCCCAGGCGGCACGCCCGTTTATTCGACGCGATCCTCGCCAGCGGTGGGCTTATTCTGTCCGAATTCCCGCCGGGAACTGCTGCGCAGGCCAAACATTTTCCATCCCGCAACCGTATTGTCAGCGGTCTCAGTCTTGGGGTCGTGGTGGTTGAAGCCGCGATCAAAAGCGGTTCATTGATTACCGCCCGTCAGGCGGCAGAGCAGGGCCGGGAGGTGTTTGCGTTACCTGGGGCGGTCAATAATCCCCTCAGCCGCGGTTGCCATCATCTGATTAAAGACGGTGCTGTGCTGGTGGAGTGTGCCAATGACATTTTACAGGAGCTGGGACTGCCGGAGCCTGGCTTTGAGCCGGCGTCTTCTCAGAGCCAGATACAAAGTGATCTGTTTGCTGCACCTGGTCGTCAGAATAGCCAGAAAAGCCAGCACAGCCAGAGCAGCAACCGGGTTGCGGTCAACGCTCTGATCAGCCATATCGACTTCAGCGCCACCAGTATCGATGTGATTGCCATCCGCTCACAGTTACCTGTGCATGAATTAATGCCGCAATTGCTCGAACTGGAACTGCAGGGCTGGCTGCAACAGGTGCCCGGAGGGTATTGCCGCTTACGTTGAGCGGCGTTCACTATTTGTTATTCCATCTTTCGTCTGATTACCGGGCTCTTAGCCATTTCAGACGCTTATCACGCTCTCTTCCTTTCTCTTTTTGTGACCAGGCGTTTATCAATCCAGCGCATCAACCCGGTAACAAACAGCAGCGGTGGGATCAGTCCGCAGATAAATACCAGCCAGCGCCCGAACAGGCCGAATGCTTCGCCACTGTGCAGGGCATGCAGCCAGTTGAATATGGTATCGCTGGCGCTGGCGGCTAAAGGGTTGATAGTGGCGAGCACCCGCCCGGAGTACTGATCAACCCAAACCCGGGTATGGGGAAAACGGCGGCTGGGCTCGCCCGGCTGATACAGGCGGAAGCTGTAGGTATCCAGGTAATCTGCCGGTGTCTGCAGCCAGCGCAGTTCAGCCGTGGGGAATTCATTCAGGGCGATCGCAGCAGCCTGCTGAGCGGCAATACGCTGCGCTGGCTGGTCACTTTTCCAGGCGTTTGCCGGCGGCAGAGAATTGACTGCAGGCATCGCGGTTCGTGGTGAGATCTGTTCCAGTGCAGGGCTGAACCATTGCGGGCGTTCGAGCATGGCGCCGGTAAGGCACAGCATAACGACAACGATCAGGCTGTAAACGCCGGGGCGGGTGTGCAGATCGTAGATGCGGCGGATGGGGTGCGCATGGCGTTTGAAGCTCAGAGCTTTGCGCCATTTTTCACTGTTGCTTTTACCTTTCGGCCACCACAGATACAGGCCGCTGAGGCTGATAAACAGCGCGATTAATCCGCACACTGCGGCCAGAGTTGCGCCGCTCTGTTTCATCAGCAAGGTGAAATGCAGGTCGTACAGCCAGGTCATCAGGGTATCGCCCCAGAACCTCTGACTGGTGATCTCATAGCTGACCGGGTCTATGGACACCAGCATTGGCGCGAAACCTGTGCCTGCGGTTTCTGCCGGTTTCATATAGCGTGCATTCAGCGGCTGACCGTTTAACGGCATTTCCAGTCGCCAGCTGCCGTGGCGTTCGCGGTTGGTCTGCTGCAATACCTGTAAGGCGCGGTCGGCATCAATACTGGCCGTGGCGGATGGTGCCTGTGGCTGAATCTGCGGGTTCAGCCACAGGTCGATCTGTGGATAAAACACCAGCAGACTGCCGCTGAGGCTGATGATGGCAAACACCAGCCCGACGCTCAGACCGGTGATTTCGTGCAGGCGTGCGACAGTCTTTCTGACAGCGTGACGGCTCATAACCAGCGTTTACAGTTCGTAGTTAAAGGCTAAATATACCCCACGGCGTTCACCGGCGGTGTGCATTCCGCCAACCTCGTCTGACCAGAACCATACATACTCGTAATAGCGGTCAGTGAGATTGCGCACCTGCAGGTTGAGCGACATGCGGTAATCGATCTGATAATTCACACTGGTGTTGAGCAGCACATAGCTGCCGTAGGTGTGGGTGGAGTTAGCGCTGTCGATGTAATAACCGCCCTGGGCGCGGCCATCCAGCATCCAGCTCCAGTCACTGTTAATCTGATACTGGCTGCCGGCACTGATCAGATAATGAGGTACGTGGTCGATATCGTTGTTGTCATTGGTATTCTCATCCGGCGCATCAATAATCTGCGCCCGCTGCCAGCTCCACGACAGCCAGCCCGACCACTGGTCAGTCGGCATCAGATTAAGCTGCACATCCAGGCCGCGTCGGCGGGTGCGGCCGACATCTTCGGAATCGTTATTGGCGGAATTCAGTACACGTTTGGATTCGCTTTCAGCAATCTGCTGCCACAGCGCAACGCGGCCGTTCAGCCAGGACGCAGGCTGGAATTTCACTCCGGTTTCCCAGCCGGTATTGATCGATGGCTCGGTCACTTCGGTGTTGCTGTCGGTCTGATAAGCGGCGCTGCCGATACCGATCTGGAAGGTTTTGCCCCAGTTGCCGTACAGGCTGGCGCTGTCGGCAAAGGCCCAGATAACACTCATCTTCGGCTGTTTAATGGTGCCGTAATCGTTCAACTCAGCGGAGGTGTCGTTGAGTTCGTTATGATATGTACCATTGAAGCGATCGAGGCGATACGCCGGAATCAGTTGCAGACCATCGACAGGTTCAATCATGGCTTGCACATAAGCACCGGCGTTATTGAGGTAACTCTGCTGGTTGCGGGTCTGGCTGGTTTTCGCCCGTGCAACCGTGGCGTAACGGCGGCTCTGATTATCCTGATGTTCGTAATTCACACCGCCGTCGAGGCGGAAATTCATGTCAGCTAACGCGCCGGAATCCGGCAGCCAGCTGATATCCGCCAGCACACCGGAGTGGCGTTCATCGGTATCACGCAGCTGCTGGCCGGTCAGGTAATTCACATAACGGTTATAGCCGTAGCGGTTGTGATAACCCTTAACCGCTAATGACAGTTCATCGCTCAGTTGGGTATCCAGATGCAGACCAAACTGATCCATCACCTGCTCATCGCCGTCGTAACGGTTGCGCTCCAGCGACTGCCACGGGTCATGGGCGCTCTCTTCACCAGTCAGATACCCCGAAGCATCGGCGTCCATATAAAAATGGCGCGCGGTTAAGCCAAGGCTCAGATCATCGTCATCGGTGCTGTAAAACCATTTGCCTGACAGAGTGTATTTATCGCTGTCGCCATGCTCGCGGGCGGTGTCTGTGTGCTGCACACCGGCGAAATAATTCTGCGCGAAATTGCCGTTATCCACACCGGCGGCCAGCTGGGTTTCGGCGGTGTTATAGCTGCCAGCGGAGGTACGGCTCTTCAGATAATTGCCGCCCTGCAGGGTTTTCATGGTTACGTTGCCGCCGATATTGTGCAGGCCGTAACGGGCATCATTGGTGCCGCGCACCACTTCCACCTGTTCGGTTTCCAGTGGAAAGATGGTGCTCATGTAATACATATTGCCGTCGCTGGTGTTCGACGGCAGACCATCGATCAACAGCTTCACTGCGTTCACTTCGCCTTCGCCGTTAAAACCCCGGATCGACGGCTTACCCGACACCGCACCCTGGCGGAATTCCGTGATCTGAACCCCCGGCATCATGCCCAGCATTTCCCAGCTGTTGAGATTGGTCTGGGTGGCGATGATATCGGCGTCGAGGCGGTCGGTGGAGGTCAGGACGGCGGCACTGCGTTGCTGTTGGGCAGACACTTCGACGGTACCCAGGTTAAGCGTGGTGGTATCGGCTGTGGCAGACGGGGCGGAATCACTGGCATAGCTGAGCGGCGTTGCAGCAGCAACACTGATACTCAGCCAGAGAGCTTTATGTGAGGGCATAAATACCTTGGCGGGCGAGTAAACATTTAAACTGGTAAATGCGTTTCAGTTTCAATTGCGCATCTTGCCCGGCATTGTATGGAAGCTTTGTGCCACGCGGCAGCGGCAGGATGTCACAGGCAGATAAGCGGATTACCGTGCGCTCACTGCGCCGGCAGAAAAAGGTGGAGAGAAGGGACGGGGGGGGGGGGAGGGGGGGAAAGAGGGGA
>NZ_DJIO01000128.1:66247-66770 GCF_002433655.1 Thalassolituus sp. UBA6592
GAAAGGGGGGGGGGGAGAGAAGGGTGGAAAGAAGGGTGGGACAAAAAGTGCGGGAGATCGCATTTATCGTCAGGTCATCCGGTGTAGAATTGCCCGCTCAATTCATTGGTCACAAGGATGTCTGACGATGACCCGCCCGTTTGTAGGCCTGCTGCCCCCGCTGTTAGTTGGCCTGTTGTCCCCGCTGTTAATCGCGGCCGTTTCTGTTTCGTCACTGTCTTTCAAAAAACGAGCTGATCTGGATATCGATGGCGATGGTCTGATTGAGATCAATTCGGCCGACGACTTTTATTACCTGATATATGACCGCTCTCTGAAGGGCCACAGCCTGAATGGCTACAGCAAGGGCTGCCCGGAGGACGGATGCATCGGTTTTGAACTGACTCAGGATATCGATCTCGATGCCGTGGCTGACGGAGTCCCTGACGCAAAAGACAAAGCTTTCTGGGATGACGGCAGAGGCTGGAAGCCGGTCGGATCAAGGCTGCGGCCACGCATCGGAGAGCGAAGTTACATGGGAGCG
>NZ_DJIO01000145.1:0-28707 GCF_002433655.1 Thalassolituus sp. UBA6592
TTTAAACTGTGGGACAGCAGTGCGGATGTCCGGGGTTTTTTATTCTGATCAGAAATCAGTCAATCGGATAAGCAGTGGTCATGTGTCGAAGCGTTGGCAGATCCTGATCCGTGCCAAAGTCCCATATGGCTTCATCCCAACCTGCAAATAATGTTTCTGATGCACAACCTGTTTCTTCAAACGTGGCATCCGCGGTGGTCGGGCATTTTAATTCATCTTCCGTTACCCCGGTGCCAATGGAAGATGTGTCAACCCCCGTACTGTCGGTCGCATAGTAAAAGCCGCTGTCATCAGAAGCCTCGGTAACGACACTGGATGCCGCGGACAGATCAGAGGTAATGTAGCAGTTGCTGATCGTATAGGCCGGCGCGCCAGTTACAGTATATGCGAAGCCTGTTGTCCCTTCACTGAGCACAGCACCGGTGGCATAGCAGTTAGTCAGGCTGGCATTATTACCCATCCATTCAAATAAAGGTGCTGCGAAGCTTGCGGTGCTGGTTACCGTACCGGTAAATGCTACCTGATCCGCTGAGGACGAATATACATAAGCCACCAGACCAGCTGAAGTCCCGTCAGTGGCATAAACAGTCGCATCAGAATAGCTATATTTCAGTTCAGAGTTAACCAGGGTAGATGAAATGCCACCAAGAGCTCCATAGCCTGAAATATCAGCCTCAGTGCCGACGTGGGATACCTGGGAATTGTCTATATTGCCAATGATACCACCGGCTTCTTCATCGACGTTTAATGCACCGCTGGTGAAGATATAGCTAACCTCTGTGTCGTAGGCATAACCGCTGAGAATACCGGTGTAGTCATCTGCATTTGTGATATCAGCGTCAACAATGGACAAACGCCGGACCACAGCAGGACCCCCCTCTGTTCCTGTCTGACCAAACAAACCGACGCGTTGCTGATTACGGTTGATATACAGATTACGGATGGTGTGATCATTACCATTAAAGGTGGCAATAAACGGCGTTGCTTCGCTGCCAACAGGCAACCAGCCCTCATTATTACCACTGCCATCGTAGTCGAAATAATCATCGGCTGAGTTGACTTCACCATCACCGTTAGTATCGAAATCCAGATCGGTTGTCAGCTCATAACCATGACATCCTTCAGCCGGGCAGCCATCAGTGTATTGGTTGCCATCATTATCTACCAGATAGGTGCCGGCCAGGTTATTACGCACCCAGTCGAGCTCTTCCAGCGAAGAAATTTCAATCAAACCGTTATCGTCACTGTCGATGTCAGCATAGCTGCGCGGCCCGACAGAATTGTCTTCAGGTTGTGTGTTGTCCGGATCAGCCGATTCTTCATTATTGGGCAGATTGTCCGTCGTGGAGGATGAACCTGAACTGCCACCACAGGCGGTCAGGGTCAGAAATACAGGAAGCAGAACGGCAGAACTCAGAATGGATTTTTTGAAATTCATATTTTTCCCAGAGAAAAAAACAACTTAAATTCATTTTCAAATTAAGCCTAGGTGATTTCTGATCACCGTCCATAAGATATTAATTTTTTTGTCATTAGTGGTTATTTTTTGAACAGTCTGCCTTTTTATCAGCTGTGAATTCCCGCATTGCGATGACCGTGGAAGTAGCAAAATTAAGCTCCTTACTTTGTCATATCCCCTCCAAGGATTTTTCCTTGTCGTATTTGCTACAGCCATTTTTCTGATACATATCTATATAAATCAATAAGTTAGCTTATGGCCCTGCGCTTGCAGCCAATATTACAAAGGCCAGAGCTGCGTCGGTTTATGTGACATCGGCTGCAGACAGCCCGGTAACTGAAAGCCCGGGTGTTTGCAGCAAATCAGACAAACAGCTGCCTGGCCGTTCAGCTGATGAGAGCAGGGGACGGGTATGAAAGCCAAAGACATCGCCGAATTAATGGATGAGCCGGCCTGCAGCCATAACAAGAAAGAAAAATCCGGTTGTGCCAAACCAAAGCCCGGATCCACTGCCGGTGGCTGTGCTTTTGATGGTGCGCAGATTGCGTTGCTGCCGATTGCGGATGTTGCTCATATCGTGCACGGGCCAATCGCCTGTGCCGGCAGCAGCTGGGATAACCGTGGTACCCGTTCCAGCGGACCGACACTGTACCGGATTGGTATGACCACTGATCTGACTGAACAGGATGTCATTATGGGGCGTGGTGAAAAACGTCTTTTTCACTCCATTAAACAGGCGGTCGAAAGCTATAACCCTCCGGCAGTGTTTGTGTATAACACCTGTGTACCAGCGCTGATCGGCGACGATGTTGACGCTGTGTGTAAAGCCGCCGAAGAACGCTGGGGTGTCCCTGTGGTGCCGGTCGATGCTGCTGGTTTTTATGGCACCAAGAACCTGGGCAACCGTATCGCCGGCGAAGCCATGGTGAAATACGTTATTGGCACTGCTGAACCACAACCGGTTGCCGAATCGGTTCAGCGGGCGGGAATTAAAGTACACGACGTGAATTTAATCGGTGAGTACAACATCGCCGGTGAGTTCTGGTATGTACTGCCGTTACTGGATGAGCTGGGCATCCGCGTGTTGTGTACGCTTTCCGGTGATGCCCGTTTTGAAGAAGTGCAGACCATGCATCGTGCGGAAGTGAACATGATGGTTTGTTCAAAAGCCATGCTCAACGTTGCCCGTAAATTACAGGAACGTTTTGGCACCCCATGGTTTGAAGGCTCTTTTTATGGCATTACCGATACCTCGCAGGCGCTGCGTGATTTTGCCCGCCTGATCGGTGATGACGATTTAACCGCACGTACCGAAGCCTTGATTGAGCGTGAAGAAAAACGCATCCGTGTCGCGCTGGAGCCGTGGCGCGCAAGGCTGCAGGACAAACGCGTTCTGCTGTATACCGGCGGTGTTAAATCCTGGTCGGTAATTTCTGCCCTGCAGGATCTGGGTATGAAAGTCGTCGCAACCGGGACCAATAAATCCACAGAAGAAGATAAGGCCCGTATCCGCGAACTGATGGGTGATGACGTCAAAATGCAGGAAGACGGCAGTCCCAAAGCTCTGCTTAACACAGTCAAAGAATATAACGCCGATATTCTGATTGCCGGTGGGCGCAATATGTATACCGCGTTAAAAGCACGTGTTCCTTTTCTCGATATTAACCAGGAGCGGGAATTTGGCTATGCCGGTTATGACGGCATGCTGGAACTGGTGCGTCAGCTGGCCCTGACCATGGAAAGCCCGGTGTGGGAACAGGTGCGTCGTCCGGCGCCCTGGGATGCTCCGGTGACAACAGCAGGCGAAGTATTAAGTGCACAGGGTTAAGGAGACGAGCATGAGCGAAACAGCCAGCCATATCATCAAGCGTAAAAAAGCCCTGTCGGTCAACCCGCTGAAAACCAGCCAGACCATTGGCGGCGCACTGGCGGTGCTCGGCGTTAACGGTGCGATGCCGCTGATGCATGGGTCGCAGGGGTGCACAGCCTTTGCCAAGGTCTTTTTCGTCCGTCATTTCCGCGAGCCGGTACCGTTGCAGACTACTGCCATGGACCAGGTCAGTTCGGTGATGGGCGCAGATGACAACATCGTCGAAGCACTGAAAACCATTGCCGAAAAAAATAATCCGTCATTGATCGGTCTGGTGACCACCGGACTGGCAGAAACTCAGGGCGCGGATATTAAACGCGCAGTAAAAGAGTTCCGTCAGAAATTTCCGCAATACGACCATGTAAAAGTATTGGCGGTTAATACACCGGATTTCTCCGGCAGTTTTGAAAGTGGCTTTGCCATTACTGTTAAAGGTCTGTTGCAGGAGCTGGTTCCGGCAAAAGATGAAACACAATCCCGGGTTGGTCTGCGCAAAAAACAGGTCAATGTACTGTGTGGCGGAAACTTATCACCAACCGATCTGGAATTCGTGGCAGAGAGTATTGAAAGCTTTGGTCTGCGGCCGCTGTTGATTCCGGATTTATCCGGATCACTGGACGGACATCTGGATGATTCACCTTTCAGTGCAGTCACTACAGGTGGTGTCTGTGTCGATGATATAGCCACAGCGCACGAAAGCATTGCCACTCTGGTGGTTGGAGAAAGTCTGACGTCTGCTGGTGAATGGCTGCACAAACACACAGCGGTTCCAGGCTATTTCTTTGGCCATTTAATGGGTCTTGAAGTGCTGGATAACTGGTTTATGACCCTGTCTGAGATCAGTGGTCAGCCAGTGCCGGCTAAATGGCAGCGCCAGCGTAAGCAGCTGCAGGATGCCATGTTGGATACACATTTTATGATTGGCATGTCACGTATCGCCATTGCTTCAGATCCTGACATGCTCGCGGGCTTTGTGCGTCTGCTGCAGGGCATGGGCGCTGACGTCGTCAGTGCAGTCGTGCCGGCGCTGGGAAGTGCATTAAAAGCGCTGGAAAATGTTGAAATTGTGGTCGGCGATCTCGAGGACCTGGAGGCCGATGCCCGTGCGCAGAATGCACAGATTCTTCTGACCAACAGCCATGGTGCGGAAACCGCAGAGCGGCTGGGTATTCCTCTGCTGCGTATCGGCTTTCCGCAATACGATCAGGTAGGCGGATTTCAGCGCCAGTGGTTTGGCTATCGGGCAACCTCTCAGGCGTTATTTGATCTGGCCAATCTGGTGCTCAGTCAGCACCACGAGCTGGAGCCTTATTACTCCGTTTACGCGCAGAAATACGATGAAAAGCATCAGCAGGTGAAAGCCAGTGCCTGGTCATAACACTGCCGGCGGGGAACAGATATGACAATTACCCGAAAGCTTCAGGTGCTCGACGACGAAGATAATTCGACGCTGTTAAAGGTGGCCTTTGCCTCCTCTGACCGGGTGACGGTTGATCAGCATTTTGGTTCAGCGTGTTCATTTGTTATTTACGGCGTAAATCCGGAACGCAGCAAGCTATTGCAGGCCAGTGAGTTCGGCGATATCGCGCTGGATGCCAATGAAGACAAGCTGGCGGAAAAACTGGACATACTCGATGGCTGTATCGCTGTCTATTGTCGCGCCTGCGGGGCGTCGGCGGTTCGGCAGTTATTAATGAAAGGCATTCAGCCAGTCAAAGTCAGTGAAGGTACAGAGATTCCGGAACTGATTGAGAGTCTGCAGCAGGAGCTGCGGGAAGGACCGTCCAGCTGGCTGGCGAAGGCCATGCAGGGATCGCGGCTCGTAGCGGGTGCGCGTTTTGATGATATGGAAGCTGAAGGCTGGAAAGAATAGCCATCAGCGTTCAGAAAACATTAATTAAAAAAGCGAGAATAACCATGACCGATGATGTTCTGGAAGCCGTTGTACAAGCCAGTGACGAGTTACTGCAAAACCCTATGATCCGCCAGATTGTTGTGCAGTTGCGGGCGATGGACAGCTATGGAACTTACGACACCTGGACCGATGACAAAGTCCTTGATCCGCTGATTCTGACTAAGGCGCGTCGCCGCGAAATTCCGGTGGTTGGTGATCCTGATGAAACCGTTATTGCACGGGTTAAGGCCTTCTACAATGCCATTGCGGTGACTATTGAAGGTCAGTGCGGACTGATGGCGGTACCTGTGATCAACCTGACCCACGAAGGTTTTGGTCGCGCCATGATCATTGTCGGCAAACTGGTGGTGCTGGATAAAACCCTGCGTGACGTACACCGTTTTGGTTTCGACTCACTGGAAAAGCTGATTGATGAAATGGAAAAACTGAGCACTAAAGCCGTTGCTTTGATTGAAGAGCATCGCGTCGTCGCTAAGTTGTAACAGACACAAACCGGATTACAGGAGACAGGTCATGACTGATGATGAACTGAAAGCACTGCGCAAAGATGCCAGCAAAAAAAAGCGTCTGGCGACAGAATGGGCTTCAAAAATTCATGATGTGGTTGAAGACACTTACTGGAGTGAATATCCGAATCTGCCGGAAATGGCAGCGCAGGCGGTAGCTGCCTGCAGCGAATGGAAAGAAGCTCAGGATAAATACGACGAAGCCGCAAAGATGACCGAAGCCTGAGCTGACCGGTGTCAGTTTGCCCGCCGGCAATATCACGGAATGATTGATGAATACTCCGGCAATGCAGGTGGGCAGGCTGACAACACAATATAACTGATAGCGGAGAGAGATCATGGGAGAAGCAATTACCGGACGCACACGGGGTGGTGCGGAGTGGACGCCTGAATTTGTAACTGAACTGGATGCCAGTACCTGCATCGGTTGCGGACGCTGTTACAAGGTTTGTCCGCGTGATGTATTTCAGTTGGTTGAACGTGGTGAAATGGTCGATGACGACGACGATTTTTACGACGACGATGATGAAATGATGGTGATGACCATTGCTAATGCAGATGACTGCATCGGCTGTGTCTCCTGTGCGCGGGTTTGTCCGAAAAACTGTCACACCCATGAAGCTTTAGCGGGGTAAGCGTTATGCCTAAGCCAGAAATTCATGTATTTGTCTGTGCCCAGCAACGTCCCGCGGGTCATCCCCGTGGCAGCTGTGGCGAAAAAGGCGCTGCATCATTGATGGATCAGTTTTCACAGAAACTGATCGCCAATAATCTGATGAATAAAGTCTCACTGGTTCCGACCGGATGTCTTGGTCCCTGCCGGGCCGGTGCTAACGTTCTGGTCTACCCGGGCGGCACCATGTACATGGATGTGAAAGCAGAAGACATCGATCAGATTATTCAGACGCATTTTATTGGTGGTGAGCCCTGGGCCGATAAAGTTGCTCCGGATGCAATCTGGCAATGATGGCCGTGGCAGCGGATACCTCCGCACTCGAAGCTGAGCGAATCAGTCGTGCCAGACAGGCTATGAAAGAGGCTTTGGCAGCGATTAATATTCAGCTGCCGGGTGTGGACAGTGATTTCACCGACACCGAATCCCGGGCAGATCCCTTTGATGGCTCGGTGACACTGTTCTGCCACTGGCGTGATAAATACGGCAACCTAACCGGCTCGCTGCAGATACATGAAAGTGGACGCATCTTTGCTGAATACGATGTGATTCAGAATCACCCGGAAAAAGCCGGCTGGTTTATTGAAGCCGTCAGTGTCTGGGGTGATGAGGATGACCTGCGCAGTGAGCTCAGATTAATTCCGCTACCTTAAGCTGCCATTATCACGGAGCGAGCGAATGACCCCGGGTCCGGAATACTACAACCGTATTTACCAGCTGATCGAAGCCAGGGCGAATATTCCTGCGCATATCTCGGATGTCCTGCTGGGGCTGGCGTGGAGCAGTGTTACGCTGCAATGTGACGACAGCCGTGCGCTCAGTACCGGGCTGGCTTTCAGTCCTGCTCAGGCACCACGTAATCTGCCCTGGCCTGGCACGCTTACGGAAAAATCGATCGCTGATATTTTAAGCTGGCTTCATGGCTGGGATAACAGTCAGCTGGTGGTGGCTCTGGCGGCGGCGAATGCGGCCATTTCTCTGAATAATCAGTTGCTGACAAAGGCCGAGCCGGTCACCTGCCACCGCCCCTTTGATATCCCGGCGAACCTGGCTGTTTTTGCCCATTTTGCTGAGCAATTGCATGGTGCGGACGTGGCCATCATCGGGCGCTATCCAGGTATCGAGTATTTCGATAAGCAGTTTTCCTATACCTGCATTGAGCGCACGCCTCAGGGGCGCGATTTACCTGATGCCGCTGCAAACTATATTCTGCCTCAGGCGGATTGGGTGTTTATCACCGCCAGCAGTCTGACCAATAAAACCCTGCCTCATCTGTTATGGCTGGCACGTAACGCTACTGTGGTGTTAATGGGCCCCAGTATGCCGTGGCTGGCCGAGTGGGCTGATTTTGGCGTGGATTATCTGGCGGGCGTGCAGGTAGAGGATCCGGCGCTGCTGCACACCATTATCAGCCAGGGTGGTGGCACTAAAATCTTTGACGCAGCTGCTCCCTATCGGGTTATCAAGCTGTAATCCCTGCTGTCGTCTGTTTGCCATTCTCCTCTTTTCTGATTTTTATGCCCTTGTCTGCCGCCCTCTGGGCCGTTGAACCTGAAGCACGCCGGGCTATGCGTTATGATAGCGGCTCAGGTTTATTCAATATAAGAGAGAGCACAGATGAAGGAATGGAACGTATACCTGTCCGGCGAAATTCACACCGACTGGCGTGAACAGATTATGGCGGGCTGCAAAGAACGTGGTCTGAATATCCACTTCACCTCCGCAGTAACCGATCATGATGCCAGCGATGCAGCAGGCGATGTTCTGGGGGCAGAAAGTAACAGTTTCTGGCGCGATCACAAATCCGCCAAAGTGAATGCCATCCGCATCCGCAATCTGATCGAACAATGCGATATTGCAGTGATCCGCTTTGGTGACAAGTACAAACAGTGGAATGCCGCCTTTGATGCTGGCCAGTGTGCGGCTTTGGGTAAATCCTACATTACCCTGCACGCTGATGACATTGTGCATCCGCTGAAAGAAGTGGATGCTGCGGCTATGGCCTGGGCGACCAGTGCAGAGCAGGTTGTTGAAATACTCAGTTATGTGGTCAGCCGCTAACGCCTGACATAGCTGCTCAGCCCGGCGCTACGACTCCACAGCCGGGCTGAATTGTCTCTGCGCTGTCTGCGTGTAAGTAACCATTGCTCTGTCTGAATTACCCCGTCCGAATTGCCCAGTACCGCTATTAGGTCGGGATAAGACTGACAGGCATGCGCTTCCCTGGTCTGTATCCTGTTATCGCTCTCTTTACAGTCTGAATTGCACATTCAGCTGTCGCTTCTTTTTTGTGTCGAATGCGACAAGTGATTACGACAATCTCCTTTGTAGCAACTGCGACAAAGCCCGCTACAACCTTTTGTGACAGTCTTATTTACGACAGCTTTTTAATGCTGATCAGGCTGGCTAAGTCTATGAATAGCCTTTCTTTTTCCTGATTTTATTGCCGTGGCACAGGGGTTGCAAAATCCCTCTCAGGCAAGACTCAACTATGGGTACGCGGCCGCAGAGCCGTACCGGCTGATGCCACAGGAGGCAGAAAATGATCACGATGACAGATAGTGCAATTTCCGCAGTACGCCGTTTTATGGATTCCACTGAAACCCCGATGGTTGGCCTGCGTATTAAGGTCGAAGGCGGCGGTTGCTCAGGTTTTCAGTACGGTATGAAACTGGAACAGGCGGTAGAGCAGGGTGATGAGCTGATCGACTTTTCTGGTCTGAAAGTGATTGTCGATGAAAACAGCGCATCGCTGTTAGACGGAGTGACCGTGGATTTTGTCGACGGTCTGGAAGGTAGCGGTTTTAAATTTGAAAACCCGAATGCCAGTAACAGCTGTGGCTGTGGCAAATCGTTCAGCTGCTGATTTTTAAAATTACACTAACAACGGGGCAATTGCACAACACGCCTCACAGCACTGAATGAGCAGGAACCAACCGGATTAGTACGAGGAGCAGAATCATGTGGGATTATTCCGAAACCGTTAAAGAACATTTTTATAACCCCAAAAACGCCGGTGCGGTTGGTGATGCCAACGCCGTGGGCGATGTGGGTTCCATCAGCTGTGGTGACGCACTGCGCCTGACATTAAAAGTAGAACCTGAAACAGAAATTATTCTGGATGCAGGTTTCCAGACCTTCGGCTGTGGTTCTGCCATTGCCTCCTCATCAGCATTGACCGAAATGGTAAAGGGCAAAACCCTGGATCAGGCACTGGAAATTTCCAACCAGGATATCGCCGACTTCCTTGACGGTCTGCCACCGGAAAAAATGCACTGCTCTGTGATGGGCCGCGAAGCCCTGCAGGCAGCGGTTGCCAATTACCGCGGTGAAGTGTGGGAAGACGATCATGAAGAAGGTGCGCTGATCTGTAAATGTTTCGCCATCGACGATGTGATGATCCGCGACACCATCCGCGCTAACAACTTAAGCACCGTTGAAGAAGTTACCAACTACACCAAAGCCGGTGGTGGCTGTTCTTCCTGTCATGAAGGCATTGAAAATATTCTCACCGAAGAGCTGGCCGCCCGCGGCGAAAGCTTTACGCCGAATGCCGTTGGCAAGAAAGAAGGCGTAGTACGTCTGAACCCGAAAAAAGAAGAAGCCGCTCCGGCTGCTGCCAAGCTTAATCCGGTACAGCGCATTCTGAAAATTCAGCAGGTGCTGGAAGGTCTGCGCCCGGCACTGCAGGCTGACGGTGGTGATGTTGAGCTGATGGATATCGAAGGCAAAAATATCTACGTGAAACTGGTTGGTGCCTGTAATGGCTGTCAGATGGCTGCCATGACCTTAGGTGGTGTACAGCAGAAACTCATCGAAGAACTTGGCGAGTTTGTGAAAGTTATTCCACACACCGAACGTCCGGTTGAAATTGCAGGAGCGTAATCATGGCTGATATCTATCTCGATAATAACGCGACCACTATGTGCGATCCTGAAGTTGTTCAGGAGCTGATGCCGTTTTTCTCTGAGCAGTTCGGTAACCCGTCTTCGCTGCATAACTTCGGCAATAAAGTGGGCTTCGCCATTAAAAAAGCGCGCCAGTCTGTGCAGAACATTCTTGGTGCTGAGCACGACTCAGAAATTATTTTCACTTCCTGTGGTTCTGAATCCGATTCCACTGCAATTCTGTCTGCTCTGAAAGCGCAGCCGGAACGCAAAGAAATCATCACTACCGTGGTTGAGCACCCGGCGGTTCTGAATCTGTGTGAATTCCTCGAAACCGAAGGCTACACCGTGCACAAATTAAAAGTGGATGGTAAAGGCAACCTGGATCTGGATGAATACGCCAGTCTGCTGACCGATAACGTTGCTGTGGTTTCCGTGATGTGGGCCAACAACGAAACCGGCACTATTTTCCCGGTACTGGAAATGGCTGAGATGGCCGATTCCAAAGGCATTATGTTCCATACCGATGCCGTGCAGGCGGTGGGTAAAATTCCGATGAACCTGGCCGACAGCAAAATTCACATGTTGTCGATTTCCGGCCACAAACTGCATGCACCAAAAGGTGTGGGGGTGCTGTATCTGCGTCGTGGTGTACGTTTCCGTCCGCTGCTGCGTGGTGGTCACCAGGAACGTGGTCGTCGTGCCGGTACTGAAAATACCACAGGTATTGTTGGTCTGGGTAAAGCCTGCGAGCTGGCCATGGAACACATGGAATATGAAAACACCGAAGTTGCAAAACTGCGTGACCGTCTGCAGGAAGGCATTCTGGCTGCGGTTCCACACTCGTTTGTGACCGGTAATCCGGATAACCGTTTACCCAATACCGTGAATATCGCCTTTGAATACATTGAAGGTGAAGCCATTCTGCTGCTGATGAATAAGCAGGGTATTGCGGCGTCTTCCGGTTCTGCCTGTACCTCAGGTTCGCTGGAACCGTCGCACGTGATGCGTGCCATGGGCATTCCTTACACCGCAGCTCACGGCACCGTGCGATTCTCTCTTTCGCGTTACAACACGCCGGAAGAAATTGAACGCGTGATTGAAGCGGTACCGCCTATCGTAGCGCAACTGCGTAAGCTCTCTCCTTACTGGGGAGAAAACGGTCCGGTGGAAAATCCGGAAGAAGCGTTCGCTCCGGTTTACGCCTGATTATTCATGGACGGGAATATCGACATGACGACTCATCAATCTGCTGCTCAACCTGTCGTTGTTATTAACGACACGACTTTGCGCGATGGCGAACAAAGCGCAGGTGTGGCCTTTACTGCTGACGAAAAGCTGGCCATTGCCAGTGGTCTGGCAGCCATGGGCGTGCAGGAGCTGGAGATCGGTATTCCCGCCATGGGCGAAGAAGAACGCGAAGTGATGCAGGCGATTGCTGCACTGCGACTGCCATCACGCTTAATGGCCTGGTGCCGGATGAATGAACAGGATTTAGCTGCCGTGGCAGGTCTGGATGTGGATCTGGTGGATTTATCCATTCCTTCTTCCGATCAGCAGATCGCCGGCAAGCTGGGTCAGGACCGTCGCTGGGTATTGGCTCAGGTTGAGCGCATGGTCAGCCGCGGTGTGGACGCCGGTTTTGAAATCTGTGTCGGCATGGAAGATTCTTCCCGCGCTGACACGGATTTCCTCAGGCAGCTTGCGCAAACCGCACAGCAGGCAGGTGCGCGCCGTATCCGTTTTGCCGATACCGTCGGCATTATGGAACCCTTCAGCCTGCTGGACAAAATCCGCAGTCTGCGCAGCGCCTGTGATCTGGAAATTGAAATGCACGCCCATGACGATTACGGCCTGGCAACTGCCAATACGCTGGCTGCTGTTCTCGGTGGTGCGACTCATATTAACACCACCGTCAATGGCCTTGGCGAACGGGCCGGTAATGCACCTCTGGAAGAGTGTGTGCTGGCGCTGAAAAATCTGCACGGCATTGATTGTGGGGTTGATACACAACAGATGGCAGCTATTTCAGCACTGGTGGCACAGGCCTCCGGACGGGATGTGAGCTGGAATAAAAGCATTGTTGGTGAAGGTGTCTTTACCCATGAAGCGGGTATTCATGTGGATGGCCTGATTAAGGATCAGCGTAATTATCAGGGCCTCGATCCGCTGCAGCTTGGGCGGCATCACCAGCTGGTGCTGGGCAAACATTCCGGCAGCCAGGGGCTGATCCGTGCATATCAGGATGTGGGCATTGAGTTGCTGAGCTGGCAGGTGCCTCTGCTGCTGCAACAGGTCAGAACTCTGGTGACGAGCATTAAACGTGCACCGCTGGCGAGTGAATTAATGGACTTATACATGGCACTGGATGCGCGTATTGGCGCACCGGCGATGGCCGCAGGACAGGAGGCGGAAATATGTCAGCTTCATCCGATTGCCAGCTGAAAAAATCATTGTGGCAACAGCTGCGTGAAGACATTGCCAGCGTTTTTGAACGGGACCCGGCGGCACGCACAACCTTCGAAGTTCTGACCACGTATCCGGGCGTTCATGCACTGATATTTCACCGTATCAGTCATCGACTGTGGAAACGTAACTGGCGCTATGCGGCACGCTTTCTGTCGTTTCTGGGACGTCTTCTGAGCAATGTGGATATTCACCCCGGAGCGACCATTGGTGAACGATTTTTTATTGACCATGGTGCCGGTGTCGTAATTGGTGAAACGGCCGTCGTGGGTAACGATGTGACGCTTTATCACGGTGTTACTCTGGGTGGTACCAGTTGGAAAAAAGGCAAGCGTCACCCGACGCTGAGCGATGGTGTCATGGTTGGCGCCGGTGCAAAAATTCTTGGCAATATCACTGTAGGTAAGCATTCCCGCGTTGGGGCCAATTCAGTGGTGGTCGAAAATGTACCGGAAAGCTGCACCGTTGTTGGCATACCGGGCAAGGTGGTGAAACTGCGCGAAGCCGGAGAACTGAATCCTTACGGCATCGACCTGGATCATCACCTGATACCTGACCCTGTGGGAAAGGCAATCAGCTGTCTGCTCAGCCGCATTGACATACTGGAAGCAAAACTTGACCGCCGCAGTGCTGAAGAACGCTACGCCGATTGTGAAGTCAGCAACGACGTATGTGAAAAGGACTGCCCAGGCGGCAAAGTTATCCGTGAAAAAGAAGCCGTGGGCAGCTAACAGCAGGAGATCATTATGGATTTGCAGGACTTTCAGGGGCAATTGATGTACTTCGATGAGCCGTTACCCGACGGCGTGGAAGATTTATTGAATCAGGCATCCGAAGCTTATGGCGATGGTAATGCAGAATGGTACCTGACTCAGGCGTACAGCATTGCGCCAGCCAATATGACCGTACTGGTGGCCATGTACCGTTTTTATTATTACCAGCACCGACTGCCGGAAGCGATCGATGTTGCCTTCCAGGTGATGCGTGGCGTAGCGCCTACCATTGGTTTTCCGGACAACTGGGAAAAACTGAAATTTGAGCATCTCGCTTACGGCGTGATGGAGTCCTTTACCCGCGTACGTTTTTATCTGCTGGCATTAAAGGGCGCTGCATATATGAATCTGCGCATTGGCAATATTGCCGAAGGCGTACGCATGCTGAATAAAGTAGTGGAAAACGACAGCAACGACCGCCTGGGCGCCAAAGCGCTGCTGCAGTCCATGGGGCCTGCAGTGGTCGGTGGTACCGCTGCAGGACAGGATTACTACGATCAAAAAGAAAATGCTGTGTGCTGAGACACCGGCTCAAACCCGACCGTGAAGGAGAGCAGTATGGAACTTGATGATGATCTGACTCTGGAAGACGCACTGGATGAGCTGTCCTCTGCCGAAGACTTTCTCGAATATTTCGGAATTCCTTTTGACTCCAAAGTGGTGCAGATAAACCGCCTGCATATTATGCAGCGCTACCACGATTATCTGAGCAAAAGCGAAGATGCGCTGGAAGATCACCTCGGCAACGATACGGCACTGAAACAGGTTTATAAAACCCTGCTGGAGCGTGCATATCTGGACTTTGTTGATTCCGATGCGCTGACGGAAAAAGTGTTCAAGGTTTTTCATATGCATGAACCACAGAGCACATTTGTACCGATTGAAAATCTGCTGGGTTAATTCCAGGCCTGCTTACTGAAGTACAGAGGTTTGCCATGAAACCAGATTATGAATACGGCGACGAAGTACGCCTTATCCGTAATATCCGTAATGACGGAACCTATCCCGGCGCTGAACTCGGCGAACTGCTGATGAAGCGGGGTGCGGTTGGCTGCGTTTATGACGTGGGAACCTATCTGCAGGACCAGCTGATTTATCGCGTGCATTTTCTCGATGAAGGCGTAACCGTAGGATGCCGCACAGAAGAATTGTTGCCGGCAGATGCTCCCTGGATTCCGAATCAGTTTGAATTCCGCGAAGTGGTGTTGTCCACCGTTGCCATGCGCAGTGGCGGCGAGCAGGTGGTCGCTCCCGGTGATGTAGGTGAAGTGGTGAAAGTCATCCGCGAAGACGATCAGATTCTGTATCACGCACGTTTTAATGGTTACACCTTTATGGTCCCTGAAGCGGCTCTGGAAGCTGCGCCGGAAGGTACCAAACGTGCGGCTCCGGTACTGGTAAATGGTCTGCATGCAGGAGGTAAGGTATGAGTGCTGTAGCCCGGAAAAACATCGAACAATGGGCGGATTACCGCACCCTGCGTATCGCTGGTGAACAGTTCGGCAAGGCACCGGCAGAACTCAGTGCGGCAGAACGTCAGCAGCTGGAAAATATCGCTGCTAATGAGCGGGAAATTGAAGCATTGGTGCTCAACAGCGAAGAAGCCCGTCATGTCAGCGTGCCGGATTCCCAGGTTGAGGAAGCACTGAAACAGATTCGTCAGCGTTATGAAAACGACGATCAGTTTGCTGAAGCCTTGGCCTACAACGGTCTGGATGAAAATGACGTACGCGACGGCCTGTTACAGGAATTACGGGTAGAGGCAGTGATGGATCTGATTGCCAGCCGCGCAGTCCGGGTCGATGAAACCGAAGCGACCATGTATTACTACCTGCACCAGGACAGCTTCACCAAACCAGAAACCCGCAGTGCACGTCATATCCTGATTACGGTGAACGAAGACTACGCCGAAAATCAGCGTGACGTTGCTCATCAGCGTCTGCTCACCATCGCAGACCGTATTGCCAAAACCCCTCACCGTTTTGCTGAGCAGGCGCAGAAACATTCGGAATGTCCGAGCGGACTGAATGGCGGCGTATTAGGCGAACTGAAAGCCGGTGTGCTGTTTCCGCAGCTCGACAGTGCTTTGTTTGACATGGCAGAGGGTGAAATCCGCGGCCCGATCGAGAGTGAAATCGGCTGGCATCTGCTGTTATGTGAACAGATTGACCGCGAACGTATCATGCCCCTCGACGAAGTTCTTCCGCGCCTGCTGGAAGAATTACAGCACCGTCAGAATAAACGCGAACAGAGACTCTGGCTGAAACGCCGCGCCGAAGCCGTTGCCTGAGTAACCGTTTCTCTGACCAACTGCCTCGCTGAGCAGCCGCTTTGCTTAGCAGCACTAAACGCCGGTTCCTGACGGGGCGTTCTCGTTCAGTCAGCATTGGCAGACAGGGATAAAAGGAGAAGAAGATGACCGGAACTGACAGCAGTAATCCAACCTGTTCTTTTTGCGGAATTGAGAAAACCCCCCAGACGCCATTAATCGCCGGCAATGACGGCCACATCTGTGAACAGTGCGTAAAACTGGCCTATCAGGTGGTCAGCAGCTGGGGCCGCCGGGGCACCCAGACCGAGCCTGAATTAAAAACCCCGCTGGCCATTAAGGAATTTCTGGATCAGTACATTATTGGTCAGAACGAAGCGAAAAAGACGCTCTCAGTGGCTGTCTATAACCACTATCTGCGGCTGAAATTCCAGGATAAAAAAGGCGATGCCACATTACCTGTGGGCGGCGCTCTGTCTGATATTGTTGAGCTGGAAAAATCCAACATCATCATGGCGGGTCCATCCGGTACCGGTAAAACCCTGCTGGTGAAAACCCTCGCCAAGATCATTGGTGTACCCTTTGTGATTGGTGATGCCACCACACTCACTCAGGCCGGTTATGTTGGTGAGGACGTTGACTCGCTGCTGAAGCGCTTGCTCGAAGCAGCCGAAGGCGATGTTCAGGCAGCACAATGGGGCATAGTGTATATCGACGAAATCGATAAAATTGCCAGCCGCGGCAGCGGTGGTGCCAATATGCGTGACGTGTCCGGTGAAGGCGTACAGCAGGCGCTGCTGAAAATGGTGGAAGGCAGCGAAGTTAAAGTGTCCAAGTCCGGCCGCCGTGAAGGTGGTGAAGAAGTGACACTGAGCACGCAGAATATTCTGTTTATTGTCGGTGGTGCGTTCCCGGGGCTGACCGGCCTTATCAGCAAACGCCTGGCGCCACCGAAAACCGGCATAGGCTTCAGTGCGCCGATTGAAACGGAATCTGAAATCAGCAACGAACAATTACTGGCGGCACTGCAGCCGGACGATCTGCTGCAGTTCGGTCTGATTCCGGAATTTATTGGTCGTTTCCCGATCATTACTTTCCTGCAGGATCTGGATGTTGATAGTCTGAAACGCATTCTGCAGGAACCGCGTAATGCACTGACAAAACAGTATAAGCAGCTGTTTAATTTCCAGAATGTGGATCTGGATTTCACCGATGATGCACTGACTTTTATCGCCAAAGAAGCGGTTAAGCGCGGCACCGGTGCGCGGGGTCTGCGCGGCATGATGGAATCCATGCTGTTATCCACTATGTTCGATCTGCCTTCACGTCCGGAGCTGCAGCGTTGTGTTGTGGAAGTGAGTGGTGAGGAAGAGTCGGAACAGCTTAAAGTCCGTGAAGAATTTGCCGATGGTGCTGTGCGTGAAGAGGTTCTGCCGACCCCTGCGGTGGTCAGTGCAACGGCCGCAGCGACGGAAGATAAAGTGGAAGGTAAAGCCGCTGGCTGATGTCTGACGTCGATATCAGTGGTACAGAAAGCGCCCATCGGGCGCTTTTTTTCTTAAAATTCACAGAACGAATTTAATAAGCCATCGGTCCGGCTGGCCTGAACAGCAGGCAAAAAAAGGCGCAGTCAGGTTTCGGGCTGACTGCGCAAGGCACAGAAGGAAAATTGCTCAGACGATCAGGGGTGACCGTCTGAGCAGGTACGACTTACAGTGGTAAACCAAATTCCGGCGCAATCTGGTTTAACCAGGCATCCAGGCGGGCTTCTGTCTGGCCGGACTGGTTATCCAGATCCAGTGCCAGACCGACGAATTTGCCGGCATCGTTTACCGCATTGGAGCTTTCAAATTCAAAGCCTTCGGTGGAGCTTTCGCCGATCACTTTAGCGCCACGTTCGGTGAAGAATTCGTGCAGCTCACCTAAAGCATCAAGAAATTCGTCCGGATAGCCTACCTGATCACCAAGACCAAAGATGGCGATGGTTTTGCCAGCAAAGCTCATATCTTCGATTTTAGGCAGGAATTCTTCCCAGCTTTCGGCATCACAGTCGGAAGACAGGCCAGGCAGTTCGCCTTCGCCCAGGGTTGGAGTACCCAGCAGCAGAAAATCAAACGCAGCGAATTCTTCAGGCTCTGCACGGTTTACGTTCAGAGGAGAAGCCATCAGTTCATCATCGCTGAATTTCTTCTTAATCATTTTGGCAACCTTGCGGGTTTTGCCGGTGTTACTGCCAAAAAACAGCCCGATTTTAGCCATAGTCTTTCTCCATCAGTGGATTCAGGATCAGCGCTGAGCGCTGCTCACGGTTGCTTTACATTGCATTGCTTAGTATCTGAATTGCAGAAGATATGCCACGGACTGGATTGTTTAAGTTGTTGATATTTAAGAAGAATAAAATTTGATCTGTATCAGTTGTCAGGAAGGTGACAGGACACGGAATGTCGCTGCCGACGCTTTGTTGTTTTTCATACAAAATGAAAAAAATAGTTTCCGGGCCGAAAAACAGAGCGGATATTTTGTCGGCTTTACGCCACGTTTGAGAGGTGGATTACGCTGAAAAGAATAAATTCCTTTAACGTCACGACAAGGTCTTACGGCAGAAATAACGACGGTACTTTATGGGTCTGACGGGACGATGCGGATCTGAATGTGGATTTGGGTTTGAGTGCAGAGCCCGGGAGTGAAACCGACGGTTAAGCTGGTTTTTCAGGAAAGCCAGTGCAGAAAAGCCAGCCGAACGCTTAAATCCCATGACTTAATGCCCGGCGCTGGCCAGCAGCCGGTCGGCGAATTCTGTGATCTGTGCATGCAGGGTAATTTTATCCTGCCAGTGCTGAGGTATAGCGTCGATACCATAGTATGCGCCGGCCAGCTGACCACAGACCGCGGCGGTGGTATCGGCATCATCGCCCAGGTTGGCGGCGGCAAGAACCGCGTCGGCGTAATTATCGTGCTGGTGAAAGCACCACATGGCAGCTTCCAGACTTTCAATCACATAGCCGCTGCCACGCAGTTCCTGGCGCTGCTTATTCAGGTATGAGCCCTGGTGAATTTTACTCAGCTTGCGTGTTTCAGGGGTATAAGCAGCACTTTGTAATGCCTGTTTGTCTGCTCCACTGAATATTTCAGCCAATTGCCAGGCCATATAGCGACAGGCATCCAGACACTCAGCGGCAGCGTGGGTGGTACGTGAGCTTTCAACTGCAAAGTGCAGGGCGGCTTCGTTGTCGGGGAAAAAGAACATAACCACCGGCGCCAGGCGCATTATCGAACCATTGCCGGCAGACATGGGGTGAGTGGAACCCGCAAAGGGATCACCATGGGTGAGGTATTCCTGCAGTGCGGTGCGGGTTGCCTGGCCAATATCAAAGCACTGTCCGGTGCTGCTCAGATGACCTTCCTGCCACCATTTTACGTAGCGTTGCATTTGATCTTCGGCATCAAACGCCTGTTTTTCCAGCAGGGATTCGGCCAGGCACAGAGCCATGGAAGTGTCGTCCGTCCATTGACCGGCCTGCAGTTTGAACGGGCCGCCCCCTGTGATATCCGTGATGGGTTCAAAACTGCCCGGTAGTCTGAATTCAAGCGTGGTGCCCAGCGCATCGCCGCAGGCCAGACCCAGCAGCGCACCACGGTATCTCTGTTGCAGAGTGAGCATCGGCAGACTCCCTGTTTGTATTCTGTTGCGATACTTGTACGACACGGATCAATAACAATATAAAGCTTAAGGATTTAGTATGTGCCTGTCCGTTTATCCATCCAACGCTAAGTGGCGGCTTTGCTGACTGTGAATACTGAGTTAATGCAATATCCTGCACTGCCTGCGCATGCCATGCTGACTCTGAACCGCTGCAATTTACCAGCGGTCGTACTCGGCAGCGTGGCATTTCAGCTGGCGCCACAGCCGTTATGGCTGGATGGTGTGATGGAATTGCATCGGGCGTTTTTTCAGAGCCTGCATGCGTTTGATAAAGCAGAGAGCCGGGCGTCCTGTTTCCGTGACTATATGAGTTCCTGCTTTCTGCTCGATCATCTTGATCAGGCCGGGCTGAATCATCAGGGTAATGTGTGTCGCCCTAAAGCGGATTTCCTGCGTACGCTGCGCGGCTGGATGTTTGATGCTGACAGTCAGGAAGCAGCAGTATTAAAAGGTTGGGCAGAATCCCGCTTTGGCTTATTGCCGCGCTACCATCAGGGGCCGCTTGGCGATTATCACAGTGAATCCTGGCTGAGGTTTCAGGCATTGCGTGCCCGTGGTCTTTACAACACCAATGCGCTGGAGGCACAGCTGGATGTGCTTTATGCCTGGTGTCAGTATGAATTAAAGCGGCGTTTTCCCGGGCAGTCGCACTGGACTCTTTTCCGCGGCATAAACCATTGGCAGCAGCATGATGTTATGCCGCCTGAGATCACGGCTGAAAACAGCCGCGACAGACAACAGGCGCTGGTGTTGCTGAATAATCTTAATTCCTTCAGCAGTGAAAAAGACTACGCCGATGCCTTCGGTGATCAGTTGATTAAAGTGGATGTGCCACTGGTGAAGTTATTGTATTTCCCCGGCTTATTGCCCGGAGTCTTGCCCGGTGAGCAGGAATATCTGGTGATTGGCGGGCTGTATCAGGTGACGCTGTTAAGGGGTTAAAGGGCAGGCTGTGTAAGACCGACAGAAGGAAGAAATAAGAGTGGGAAGAGATAAGAGATCAGTCTTCCTTCTTTTTTGTTTCTTTCAGAAATTCCAGCCCTTTGGCACGCTGCGCCATCAGAATCGAGATTTTCTCCTGCAATTCTTTTGCTTCCAGATCGCTGCTGCATTCCTTAAGGCGCTGTTCCAGCTCATGTTGTTTGTCGCGGATTTTCTTTAGCGCCGCTTTGGTGTCTTTACGGCGGATTCTTTTATCGCGTTGCTGCGGATCAAACAGGTTGTTCAGTTTTTTAATCAGTTTCGTAAACTTCATAACTTCTCCTCCCTGTCTGATGAATGGCTGCCTGCAGAAGCTTTTGTGTCAGGTCCAGAATCCTGCAGCAGTGTCTGATTGATCGCAGACAGATCTTCGCTTTCCAGTGTCAGTGTTTCCGGATGTTGCGTCTGTGGCTGCTGTTCGTCAATAAACAGATAACGGGCAGCTTCCAGTAATGAATGACAGACGCGCATGGCGTAGCCTTTATCATTCATCAGTGACGTTGCCATTTCTGCACTGATTTTACGTGAGCGGATCAGATTTTCTGTGAGGCTGTCGGAATCTTCCGACTGACGCTGGCGGATCAGCATCTGATGATCCAGTGCCAGACGGCTTTCCAGCGGGTCGTCGAGGTCGCGGATATTGGCAATGGCGCGTAAGGTTTCAGCAATGGCTTCACGCAGTTGCTGATAAGCATTTCCCATGTCTTTGTTCTGACCGTGCAGATAGTGGGTCATATTGCGCTGCAGGTGCTTGGTGGCCTTGATGGCTTCAACAAGATGATAATCCGCCGCGCGCAGTTCACGCAGTTGTTCATCATAGCGCCCGCTGGTGTGCTCACGGGCGCTGGAAATATAGCTGATAATGGCGGAATAAATGCCTTTGATGTCCTGCTCGTAGCTTTGCTGCAGTTCATCGGCGGTGGTGTCTTTGTGATGCTCTCTGAGCAGCGCAACAGCCTGACCACGGCGGAATTCTTCATCATCCCAGCCCAGACCGCGCACAATCAGGTCCGCCGTTACCGAGTAGAGGTGAATGCTTTCCTGACGGGTGACCGTTACCGCCGCCACCGGCGTAGACATGGCGGCGTCGGTCAGAAACTGCGGTTGACGATAATCACGGACTTTTTGCGGCAGGCGTTTGTTCAGCCAGGTTTCCAGTCTGCTCAAATTCGGCACCATGATCAGGACACCGAGCAGGTTAAACAGGGTATGGAACAGCGCCAGTTTAAGCGTGTAGTTATCCGGGGCGATGTGCAGCAGGTCAGCTAAGCCATCGACCAGCAGTATCAGTACCGGCATCAGCAACAGCGCTACGGCACCGGTAACCAGATTGAACAGCAGGTGGCCCAGGGCCAGTTGCTTACCGGCAATGCTCGCTCCGAGACTGCCGATGACAGCGGTCACTGTGGTACCGACGTTGGCACCGATGGCCAGCGCCAGGGCATCACTGTAGCCCACGTGGCCGGCGGCCAGTGCAGTCAGTGTCAGAACCAGAGTGGCGTGGCTGGATTGCATAATGACGGTAGCAACCGCGCCGAACAGGGTATAGATGCCCAATGAGATAATGCCGTCAGAGGTAAAGCGGCTGAGATCGAGACCGGATTGCAGGCCGGCAAAGCCGTCCTTCATATAATCAATACCGAGGAACAGAAAACCGACGCCGGCGAGAATATGGCCAATTCCTGCACGGGTCTGATTGGGCTGAAATAACAGCATCACCCCGAATACCAGCATGGGCATGGCCAGCTGCGACAGTTTGATCGACAGACCAAAGCCGGCGATCAGCCAGGCGCCGGTTGTGGTACCCAGATTGGCGCCAAAGATAACCCCAAGCCCGGCGCTCAGGTTCATCAGTCCGGCGGATAAAAAGGAGATAGTAAGAACCGACACCAGCGAGCTGGATTGCATCAGAGTGGTGGCGACCACACCGAACCCCAGTGCGCGTGCCGTGGTGCTGGTGGACTGTTTCAGGACGCGCTCGATAACACCGCCGGTAAAGGACTGAAAGCCGCGCTCCAGCGACAGCATGCCGAACAGGAAGATGGCAACCCCGGCAGCAATCTGCTGAAACTGGGGGCTGCTCCAGAAGCCGGCAGCCAGCAACAGCATAATGACAGGCAGTAACAGACGCTTCAGTAATTCCAAGGGTAACTCCGGCAATCGACAACTCTGTTGAGTATATCTCTGCTGCTGGCATAACGCTCTGCAATGTCGGGGTTACTGTCGTCGGTTTCAGACCTGAAAGCGATCTGAGTGGTAATCCTGATTGCAGTCAGTTGAAAAGTTATCCCAAGAATGGCTGCTCACGGTAAAGTTATTAACAGAGTCCTGTGAGTATCCTGAATAAAACCTGAGGGTAATCTCTGAATAAAGTACATTTTTGTCGGTTTTATGACCAGGCGAATTGATTGGTTTTTTTTAAGTTATTGATTTTTAAAGGTTAATTTATTTTTCAGGGTGGTTGGAAATAAATTGGAGCATTTGTACCACTCCCTGCAGGAAATATTGCAAAAAGGTAAAAAACAACCCTTGTTTTTACTTTGTAAACGGCTTATATGGCGCTTCTGTTACGCTTTATTCACAGATTCTGTGGATAAGTTTGAGCATAAGTTGATGAAAAATCCCCTTGTCCCTCGGGGTATGTAACAGGGGGTTGGATTGTTCAAAAAGTGATCAGTCGGGTTTTGCCAACAGGTAAAGAAAAGCCCACCGCAGAGGTGGGCTTCAGAGTGCCGGGCTGTACGCGCATGACCCGGACAGTCGATCAGAGTGCGGCTTTCAGCGGCTCGTGCTGTTCGGCTTCCAGACGAGGACCGAACTGGCTGACAACCTGTGCCGATGCTGCCGAAGCCAGACGGCCGGCAGCGGCAAAGTCATGGCCATGGGTAATGGCATAGAGGAATGCGCCGGCAAACATATCGCCTGCGCCATTGGTATCCACTGCCTTAACCGGATTCGGCGCAATCTTATGCAGGGTCTCACCATCAAAGGCCACTGCGCCTTCACCGCCCAGCGTAATGGCGAAGGTTCTGGCGTATTGCTTCAGTGATTCGATGGCGTCATCCAGGTGGTCTGTATCTGCCAGCAGTTTGGCTTCCTGTTCGTTGCAGAACAGCAGGTCAACGCCATCGCCCAGCATTTCCAACAGGCCGTCTTTAAAGAACTGCACCATGGCCGGGTCAGAGAAGGTCATGGCGACTTTCACGTTATGTTTATGCGCCAGCTCACGCACTTTAATGGCAGCACTGCGGGACGTGTCAGAGGTCACCAGATAGCCTTCGATGTATACATATTCTGAAGCCGCCAGAGCGTCCTCGTGAATGTGTTTCTCTTCCAGATTGCTGGTGATGCCCAGGTAGGTGTTCATGGTGCGTTCGGCATCCGGCGTCACCATCACCAGACATTTACCGGTAACGCCTTCATCACGGGCGCCATCCATATTGGTGTCGACACCGGCAGCTTTTAAATCGGCAACGTAGAAATCGCCGGTTTCGTCACTGGCAACGTTACATGTGTAAAAGGTTTTCGCGCCGAAATAGCTGGCACCAATAATGGTATTCGCGGCACTGCCACCACAGGCGCGTTTTTTCAGGCCGTAACCGGAGTTCAGGGTGTCCAGCATTGAGGCCAGCTGCTGTTCGTCGATCAGGGTCATCATGCCTTTTTCGATACCGGCTTTAGTAAAGAAGGCGTCATCGATTTCAAATTCCTGGTCGACCAGGGCATTACCAATGCCGTAGATGTGGTAACTCATTCGGGTGTCTCCGTGTTCTGTGTCGCGATTTGTTGCGCGGAGTGTAGCGGATCGGCGCGGTTTTTTCAGGCGCTACTGTCAGAGCGGCGGCAGCGGGGTTATGATTCGCCCATGAATCATCAGGCACGCTCCAACAGTTCAGAACGCAATAAGGTTACGCGCTTTATCAGCCGTCATAACCGCGTGCGTCATGCCGTCTATCAGACGGATCGTAAGATTCTCCGTTCTGTGCTGCGCTCCGGTCTGCTGTTGCTGTCGTTTGCGCTGCTGCATGTGGTGGCCATGATGTGGCTCGAAGGCATGGAAATGTGGCCGGCGGTCTGGCTGACCCTGACCACACTGACGACGGTTGGCTACGGCGACTATTCAGCTGAAACTCAGGCCGGGCAGATTGCTACTGCGGTACTGATGTTCATCTGTGGCATCACTCTGATGACTTTCTTAATCAGCGACTATGTGGATTTTCGCATCGCGCGTCGTGAACGTATCCGCACCGGACACTGGGACTGGAATATGGCCGAACACATACTCATCATCAATTCACCCAAATATAACGGCGAAGCGTATTTTCTGCGCATGATCAGCCAGATCCGGGAAAGCGAAGAGTATCGTGATACACCGATTCAGCTGCTCAACGAAGAGTTTGCTGATGGCCTGCCAGAGAGTCTGCGGGCACTGGGGGTTGTGCATACCACCGGCTCGGCCAGTCGTCCGCAGGATCTGGAGCGCGCCGGAGCTGAGCGGGCCAGTCATATCGTGGTACTGGCCCGGGACGAATATTCCGCCGACAGCGACAGCTATACCTTTGATATTGCTTACCGCCTGTATAAGCAGCAGCTTGGTCACATCACTATTGTTGAGTGTGTGGAAGACGAAAACCGTCAGCGTCTGAAAGATCTGCAGATTAAAACGGTATTGCGGCCGATCCGCTCTTACCCGGAAATTATCGTGCGTGCCATGGTTGCGCCGGGGGTTGAGCTGATCATCGAAGATATGTTCACCCATGCAGATGATCATCCGGTGCGTTTCCCTGTATGGCTGGAAGGTGAGCGCTGGGCCGACGTCGTCAACGCCATTATTCAGGCTAATCTGGGGACGCCGCTGGCGTACGTCACCAAAGACGGCGAAGTGATTACGCACCCGGACGGTAACCATAATGTGCATGCACAGTCGCTGATTATTCTGGTGCACACTGAAAAAACACCGACCATTCGTGATGTGCAGCGGGCGGTGGAGGTGCATTTCAATATCCATGCCGCTAAGCTGGACTGACCTGGTCGAAATCTGGTCAGTTCTTTATTCAGGCAGTAAGGCTGGTACCTGTATGCGTCCTTCTTCCGGCATGACCGGGTTAGTGCTGATCTCCCTTATGATTGTTGTCGCCGGGATGAACAGCGTCACAGACATGATGAGCGGTGCCGGTGACCGGCACACCGCCGATTGTGAGTACTGCGCCATCAATGAGCGCCCGGTCTGGGTGCCGCCGGCAGGGCTCTCGTTACCTGCATTGCTGCTTGATCTTACCCCGCAGTCCCTGATGCTTCTGCTTACGCCGTCGCTTTACAGCGATTCTGAAGCATCGTCCGCCCAGGCTTCCTGACAGGCATAGATCCTGAACACCTCGAGCATGGCCTGAGTGAAAGGCGTGCTGAACGATCTTCTCAACATAGTAATATCCTCCTGCCCATCTTCTTATAGTTATAGTGGATTAGCTGTCAGAAACTAATTGAATCTCACTATGCATACGATAGGTCACTGACGTTGATCTTACCGCCAGTGGGTTACAGGCCCGGTCCTGTGCTTAGTCCTGTGCTTAATTGCCGCGCAGATGCTGCAGCGGGGCGGATCATGTATATTGCCCCGGCGGAGGAGCGACATGCTGAATAAAATTCTGACGGTGCTGGCGGATGGCCAGTTTCATTCTGGTGAAGAGCTGGGAGAGGCGCTTGGTGTCAGCCGGGCAGCGGTATGGAAGCAGATGAAAAAGCTCGATGAGCTGGATATTCCGTATTCGTCGGTGAAAGGACGTGGCTACCGCTTGCAGGACGGCATTGAACTGCTCGATCAGCAGCGTATTCAGCAGGCGCTGACTCAACGTCTGGATATTCTCGACATCCTGCTGGATGTGAACTCCACCAATACCTATCTGTTTGAGCGTGCCGGTGATCACATGGGCAAGCGCTACGCAGTGCTGGCCGAAAAACAACTCGGTGGGCGCGGCCGGCGTGGCCGTCGCTGGGTGAGTCCATTCGGGAAAAATATTTATTTGTCGCTGCTGGCGTCGTTCAGTGGTGGCATCGCTTCGCTGGAAGGTCTCAGTCTGATGACAGCTATTGCCGTTGAGCGCGCGCTGGTCAGGCTGGGCATCGAAGGCATAGGTTTGAAATGGCCGAATGATGTCTATGCCAATGGCAAAAAACTGGCCGGCATTCTGCTTGAAGTCACTGGCGAGTATTCCAGTCATTGTCAGGTGGTGATCGGCATTGGCCTTAATTTATCGCTGAGTGAACAGGATGCCGCGGAAATCGAACAGCCATGGGCGGAACTTAAATCCCTGAAGCCCGATCTTTCCCGTAATCAGGTTGCCGCAGCGGTCCTCGACGAACTGCTGAAAGTCGTCGATGAATTTCAGCGTGAAGGCTTTGCACCGTATCAGCAATATTGGGCAGAGCGTGACATATTTATGGGGCGTGAAGTGCGGATTATTGCACCGGGTCATGAAACACCCGGCGTTGTTAAAGGCGTTAACCGTAAAGGCGAACTGATGCTGCGTACGGAAAAGGGAATTGAGATCATTAATGCCGGAGAAATCAGTGTCCGTGCTGCTGATTGATCTGGGCAACACCCGGCTGAAATGGCAACTGCGTAACGCCAGCCGGATTGCTGCCAATGGTGTGTCCGCCTATGACGACGGGCTCACGGAAAATCTCCCGGATGCTGATAAAGTGCTGGTGGCGTCGGTACGCGAGCGTGCGGATATTAAAAGCGCCCTTGAATACCGTTATGGCAAACGGCTGCACTGGTTAGGTGAAACGCCAGCGCAGGTGACTCTGATTGCACACTGCTACAGTCAGCCTTCGCGTTTAGGTGTGGATCGCTGGCTGGCTATGCTCGGTGCCCGGCAACATAAGCAAGGTGCGTTGCTTGTTGTGGATGCCGGAACGGCGCTGACGGCGGATCTGTTATCGGCTGAGGACCGGCATGAGGGTGGTTTTATTGTTCCCGGGCTGGCATTGTCAGCCCAGGCATTATTTAACAGTACTGACCGGGTGAAATCGTATCTGGATGAGCAGGGCGGGATTAACACCGGGCCTGGCACCAGTACCGTGGCCTGCGTGGTGCAGGGCGCAAGACGGCAGCAGCTGAGTTTTGTGCACTCTCTGCTGGTGGATTTTCCCGCCCATGAGTTAATGATTACTGGTGGCGATGGTCAGTGGTTAAGCACTGAATTAAAGCTGAATTTTTATTCTGATCTTGTATTTGATGGTATGGACTCCTTATGCGCTGGATCTTTTTTACCCTGGTAGCCGGAAACCTGCTTCTGCTGGTGGTGTTCTGGCAGAAACAGAATCAACCGCTGGCGGATATGCCGGTAGCAGAAATACAGAATAAAGGCCGGACTCTGTTGCTGGTCAGTGAAAGTGACGGTGTGCTGAAGCCTGTGGTGCAGAAAACTGCCAGCAGAAACACGCCAGACCAGCTGTGTTACGCCGCCGGTCCATACAGTGACGAACTGGATGCAAAACATCTGTTGGCGCGGGTAGCGGCTGTTGGACTCAATGGCCATATTAAAACGCTTGAAGTCACCACGGATAATCCGGCGGAATATTGGGTGCACGTGCCACCACGCTCGGGGCGCGAAGAAGCGTTACGCACACTTAAAGAATTGCAGCGCCGCAACATCGACAGCTACATCATCACTCAGGGCGACCTGGCGGAAGGTGTGTCGCTGGGGCTGTTCCGCAAGAAAGAGTCGGCAGAAAGTGTGCGTGATAAAGTTGCGCAATACGATATTCCGGTTGATATCCGCGTAGTGAATGAGTCATCCCGGGAGTACTGGGTAGAGGTAAAAGAAGTCTCTCAACTCAATGAACGCATGCGCGAGCGCATCCAGGCTGGCGACGATCAGATCAGCTGGGAAATGGCTGAATGTGAGTAAAGCCGCCGCTGCGGGCGGGGTTATTGCAGGGATTTCTGCAAGTAAATCGTAAGTTAATAATAAATAAGCAAAAAAAGTGTTGACAGTATCCGGCTCTGTGAACATAATGCGCGCCAATTCGGTGGGGTTCCCGAGCGGCCAAAGGGATCAGACTGTAAATCTGACGCGAAAGCTTCGCTGGTTCGAATCCAGCCCCCACCACCATTTTCAGACAGTGAATCACTGTCGAAACAGCCTGGAACGCTGAACTGCCTGGGCTGATTGCGACGCGGGTATAGTTCAATGGTAGAAC
>NZ_DJIO01000118.1:0-18565 GCF_002433655.1 Thalassolituus sp. UBA6592
CACCATTATTGGTGGTGCGGTATTCGGTTACCTGGCTGGTTTCTCTTACTGGTTCCCGAAAGCCATGGGTTACAAACTGGATGAGAAATGGGGCAAACGCGCCTTCTGGTTCTGGCAGATTGGTTTCTACGTAGCCTTTATGCCGCTGTACGTTCTGGGCTTCCTGGGCATGACCCGTCGTGTAAATCACACCGATAACCCAGACTGGAATATGTGGCTGTACATCGCCTGTGCCGGTGCATTTATTATCGCGCTTGGCGTTCTGTCTCAGCTGATTCAGTTGTACGTTTCTTACCGTGACCGTGAGAAAAACCGCGATGTTACCGGTGACCCATGGAATGGCCACACACTGGAATGGTCCACCATGTCTCCTCCGCAGTTCTATAACTTTGCCCAGGAACCTGTGGTTAAAGATATCGACGCTTTCACTGACATGAAAGAAAACGGTACTGCTTATCAGCGTCCTGAAAAATACGCGCCTATCCATATGCCACGTAACACTGGTGCTGGTTTCATCATGGGTATGCTGCTGACTGCCTGTGGCTTCGGCATGGTATGGCACATCTGGTGGCTGGTAATCGTTACCTTCCTGGCGACTATCGTGACTTACATTAAACGCTGCTACGACAACGACATCGATTATTACGTCCAGCCGGACGAAATTGAAAAAATCGAGAACGAGCATATAGCTGCGGTTCAATCAACATTAAAGGCCTGATTATGTCGACAAGTGTTATGAATCACGATGCTCACGAACACGAGCATCACGACAGCGGAAGCACAACACTGTTTGGCTTCTGGATGTATCTGATGACGGACTGCATTCTGTTTGCATCCGTCTTCGCCACCTACGCTGTGCTCTTTATGAATACAGCCGGTGGCCCGGCAGGGCACGATATTTTCGAACTGGACTATGTTCTGATCGAAACCTTCGCGCTGCTGTTTTCCAGTATCACTTATGGCTTTGCCATGATTGGTGCGAACCGCGGTAACAAGCAGGTTACTCTGCTGTGGCTGGCGGTGACTTTTGTTCTGGGTGCCGTGTTTATCGGGATGGAAATCAATGAATTTGCTCACCTGATTCACGAAGGTTTTGGCCCTCAGCGCAGTGCATTTTTAACCGCGTTTTTCTCGCTGGTTGGTATGCACGGTCTGCACGTAACCGCTGGTCTGATCTGGATGGTTGCGCTGATGCTGGAAGTTAAAAACCGTGGCCTCAGCCCGCGCACAGTAACCCGTGTTGGTTGTCTCAGCCTGTTCTGGCACTTCCTTGACGTGGTCTGGATCTGTGTATTCACCGTTGTTTATCTGATGGGGACTGTACAATGAGTCAACATGATCAAGCTCATCAGGATCACGGCATCAAACCTTACGTAATTGGTTTTGTCCTGGCGGTGATTCTGACCGTTATTCCATTCTGGCTGGTGATGTCCGGCAGCATGGATAAAGTCACAACCTTATGGACCATTGTCATTTTTGCTGTGGTTCAGATTGCTGTGCACCTGAAATACTTCCTGCACCTTTCGTTAACCACGGAAGAAGGCAAGATGAATACATTCACCTTCCTGTTCTCAGCCTTAATTATCGTGCTGGTGGTCGGCTTATCCGTTTGGATTCTGTACGCCTCCAACGCCATGATGATGGGCTGATCGAGGTGTCTATGAAACTGAAACGCTACCTGAAAGTAACCAAGCCGGGGATTATCATGGGCAACCTGATAGCCACCGCCGGCGGTTTCTTTCTGGCAGCCCAGGGCAGCGTGAATTTCACGCTGCTGCTGGCGACTGCCCTGGGGCTTTCTCTGGTGGTTGCGTCCGGCTGCGCCTTCAATAACTGCATTGACCGCGATATTGATGGCCGTATGGAACGTACCCGTAACCGGGTAACCGTGACCGGAGAAATGTCACTGGCAGCGGCGTTTGCTCATGCTCTGGTACTTGGTGTTGCAGGGTTTGCCCTGTTGATCTGGCAGACTAATCCAACCGCTGTTTTTTTTGCGGCATTTGGTTTTGTTATTTATGTCGGTGTTTACAGTCTGTGGATGAAACGCAGCTCTGTATACGGCACTCTGATCGGCAGTCTGTCCGGGGCAGTACCACCCGTGGTGGGCTACTGTGCAGTCAGTGGTTCGTTTGATACCGGTGCTGCCATCCTGTTGCTGATGTTCTGCCTGTGGCAGATGCCACATTCCTATGCCATTGGTATCTTCCGCTTTGACGATTACAAAGCGGCAGGTATCCCGGTGCTGCCGGTGGCCCAGGGCATCAACAAAGCCAAGCTGCACATCGTTCTCTACATTCTTGCTTTTGCCTTAGTTACTGTTCTGCTGACCGCAACCGGTTATGCCGGTTACGGTTATCTGGCCGTGGCCTGTGTTACCAGCCTGTGGTGGCTGGCGATGGCCTTGCGCGGCTGGCATGAAGATGTCGATGACTATGGCTGGGCGCGGAGCGTATTCGGAATTTCTATTGTGACTATCACGGCACTCAGTATTGCCATGGCAGTGGATTTCCAGGCTCCCACCGTTTTGAGCTGATCCGTCAGCTTAAAGTAAGCCGGAAGACGTATGAGGGTGCGTCTTCCGGTTTTTTTTTGCTAAATAATCTTGTTATACCCAAATGACAGGTTGCCCCATTTTGCACCGGTTTGGGCAAATCTTAGTAATAAGCCTGATACTAAATCATCACCTTGTATTCGCCATTGCGCATCTGATTATCTTTCCTAGACTCAGAGGTATACGAAGTCCTCAGGTCCCGGTTATGAATTTTATTAACTCTGTACGCATTAAAATGATGGCGCCGATCGTGGTTTTGGCGGTTATATTGATCGGCTTGTTTATATTCAGTTATGTCGTCAGCAAAATGCAGAGTGATGCGCTGAAGATTCAGTCAGGGCGTTATTTTGAAGCCATTTCAGAAGTTCTGAACGCCGACCGGGATATTTATCAGGCGCGTCTTGCGCAGCAGATGCTGTATTCCGGACAGGGCAGTGAGGAAGAAAACCGGGAAGATTTTCAGAGTAATGCAGAACAGGTTCGTGATCGCTTCAATAATTACCGCAGGTTTCTGGAAAGTGAACCTGAATTATTAACATCATTTAACAATTTTGATGGCCTGTATCAGGAATGGCGTGATGCCAGCGAAAGATTATTAGTGTCGAGTAAAGCGAATCTGTTCGTGACCTCAGAATTCCGCGTACTTGACGAAAAATTCATGACCATACGTAACATGCTGGATCTTGCCGGCGAAGAGTTACGTCAATACACCCGCACAATGACCTCGTATGCCAACACAGATGAAGTGAATCGTAGTATCGAAGCGGTGGTCGAGGTGTTGAATGCTGACCGCGATCTGTATCAGGCGCGACTTGCACTGCAGCAGTATATGGATGGTGCCAGCTCAAAAGACGAAGCCTTAAAATTCTTTGATGAGAACGTTGCCCAGGTCATGCTGCGCTTCAATATCTATCGGGAAAATTTGTCTGATATGCCTCATCTGACAAAAAACTATACCCAGTTTGACAACTTGTTTAATCAGTGGGTAATGGAAAGCCGGGTATTTTTTACTTCGCCGGAAATGGGCAAAAAATCTGAGTTGCCGGCGGACATGATGTTGGCAAATGAGAGATTTTCAGCCATTCGCAGCGTATTGGATAAGGCCGGTGAAAGTGTCCGTAACCATGCCCGCAGCGTTGAGCAGCGTATGGAAAAACAGATTGATGGGTATCAGTCGTTTGCCGTGGTTGTGATTCTGGTGGCCTTTGCGGCCGCACTGATTTTTGGCCTTGTAGTCACCCAGCGCCTGACACACACAGTTCAGACCATGGCAGCGCGCATCCGGGAAATTGCTGAAGGGGATGGAGATCTTACCCAGCGGATTCATTCCAGCCGCAAAGATGAGCTGGGCGAAATGGCGAACGAATTTGATAAATTTGTTGAGCATCTGCGTGGGCTGATCAGTCAGATTCGCAGCCGGTCTGCAGAACTGGGCAGTATGACGGATGGCCTGAATCAGACTTCCGAACAAACAGAAAAAATTACCCGTTCCCTGGCGGACGCTTCTGACTCCATCGTCAGCGCCGGCCATGAAATGAGTATGTCGAACAGACAGATGGCAGAAACGGCCGATAACACAGCTCAGGAAGCCAATAATTCTGATCAGCTGACGCAGCAGGGTATTAATGCGGTAAACAGTTCCCAGCATGCGATTTCCGGGCTGGTAAAAGATATTGAAAATGCGCTGGGGCAGTCGAAAGAAGTGGAGTCCAGTTCCGAGGCCATTGCCTCCGTACTGGAAGTGATCCGGAATATTGCCGAGCAGACGAACCTGCTGGCATTGAATGCGGCGATTGAAGCGGCGCGGGCCGGTGAGCAGGGACGGGGATTTGCCGTTGTGGCAGACGAAGTGCGTACTCTGGCGACCCGTACTCAGGACAGTACCGATGAAATCGAATCCATGATCAGCCAGCTGCGCAACAGTGTGCAGAGCTCTTCCGGTGCAATTCAGAACAGCCGCAGTAATGCTCAGGCAACGGCAGAGAATTTCGATAAAGTAACGGATATTTTTAACGCCCTCAGTAAATCGTTTTCCAGTGTGCAGAAAATGGCACAGGAAACGGCTCAGGCGACCCGCGAGCAATCAGACGCTTCGGAGAATATCAGTGAAAATCTGGTAGCAATGAAAAGCGAGACCGACCACGTCAAAGATGTATCGGCGAAAATTAAGTCCCGTGCACATGAAATCAATGAAGTGTACAAAGGCATGGATAAGCTGGTTGGCAGCTTTAAAGTCTGATCTGATTTTCTGCTGATGCAGTGGGTGGCCGGCATGCTGGCCGCTCACTATTTTCTACTTTCTCCAGACATTTCCTGCCAGGCATTTTCCGCGAGGCTTTGTGCCCACACTTTCTGCCAGGCATTCTCGCTCAAACGTCCATCACGCATTTGCGTCTGGCGGACCCTCCAGTAAGAGCAGTAAGAACAGTAAGAACAGTAAGACCAGTGAATTTGCAGTGTTTATAGTTTTTGCCGGGTCAGTGCCCAGTCAATGTGTTCCTGCACCAGAGCACTGACCTGTGGCCGTTTGGCTTGCAGAGCCTGTTCCACTTCTATGCTCGCCGGCGCATTGCCCAGTGCCACTGCAATATTGCGCAGCCAGTTTTCATAACCGGTGCGGCGGATCGGCATGCCTTCGGTATTCTTCAGAAACGTCGCTTCATCCCAGGCAAATAATTCCAGCAGGCTGGCTTTATCCAGGTTGGCGCGCGGTGAAAAATCCGGTTCAGAGCTTTCATGAGAGAAACGGTTCCATGGGCAGCCGATCTGGCAGTCATCACAGCCAAAAATACGGTTGCCGATACCTGTGCGCAGGTCCTGCGGAATCGGGCCATCCAGCTCAATGGTCAGGTAGGAAATACAGCGTCTGGCATCCAGGGTGTAAGGGCCAACAAAGGCCTGAGTCGGACAAATATCCAGACACGCTGTGCAGCGGCCACAGTGTTCCTGTTCATACGCAGCGTCTGTGGGTAAAGGCAGGTCGGTAAGAATTTCACCGAGAAAGAAATAGGAGCCGGCTTTGCGGTTGATCAGCATGGTGTTCTTGCCCTGCCAGCCGAGACCGGCGCGCTGCGCCAGTGCCCGTTCCAGTACCGGGGCGCTGTCGACAAAGGCGCGGAAGCCCATCTCGCCGGCGGCCTGCTGAATCAGCTTGCCCAGCTGGGTCAGGCGTTTGCGCACCAGTTTGTGATAATCGCGGCCCAGGGCATAGCGGGAAATATAGGCCTGATTCTTATCCTGCAGCTGTTCGGTGATGCTTACATCCGGGGCCAGATAATCCATCCGCAGGCTGATGACCCGCAGCGTACCGGGTAATAATTCCTGCGGGCGGGAACGCATGGTGCCATGATCTGCCATATAAGCCATGGTGCCGTGATAGCCTGCGGCCAGCCAGCTGCGCAGATATTGCTCGTGCTCGCCGACATCAACCCCGGTAATACCGGCCTGCTGAAACCCCAGATCGTTGGCCCAAAGGTCAATCTGGTGGCGCAGTTGGTTCATGTCCTGACAGTTTTTTGAATCCGGCATTTCGACTTCAGCAGCAGCTTCTATATAATTTTGTGCAATTTACCACAACAGGCAAAAACAGGATGAATCGACCTTACAGTGTCAGGGATCATTTACCCGGTGAGTTATACCGCGCGGAGCAGGTGCGGGAGCTGGATCGCCGGGCAATCGCTGAGGGCGGTATTGAAGGCTTTGAGCTGATGCTCAGAGCCGGGGAAGCAGCGTTTGCCTGTCTGCTGGAACGTTGGCCGGAAGAAGAAGAAATCTGCATTTTCGCCGGCCCTGGCAACAATGGCGGCGATGCCTGGGTGCTCGGCGCTCTGGCCCGCTACCATGGCATGAAAGTGTGTTTTTATACCCTGGGCGATATGGATCGCCAGTCCGACAGTGCCCGCAAAGCCCGTGACATGGCAGAAGAAGCCGGGGTTGTCGCCCGCCCGTTTATCAGTGAAGAAGGTAAAGGCGAGCTGAATTACGACGGCGCCATCATTGTGGATGGTCTGCTCGGCACTGGCCTGAACTCCGCTGTACGCGGTGATTACGCGCAGGCGATTGATGCCATTAATCAGCACTGGGCTGAGGTGCTGGCGCTGGATCTGCCTTCCGGCCTGAACGCCGATACCGGCAATATTATGGGCTGTGCGGTCAAGGCAGCGATCACAGTCACCTTTATTGGTATGAAACAGGGGCTGCTGACGGCCAGCGGTCCGGACGTCAGTGGTGCGGTGGCCTTTGCCTCGCTGGAAGTGGACCCGATGATCTGTGCCTCTGTGCCAGCGGCCTGTGAACGCATCAGCTGGGACCGGCTGGATCGGCTGGCGCAGCGTTTACCGGCGCGCCGCGGCAATGCGCACAAAGGTGAATTCGGTCATGTGCTGGTGATCGGTGGTGATCACGGTATGGGTGGCGCTGCGGCAATGGCAGCCGAAGCCGCCGGGCGCAGTGGTGCCGGGCTGGTCAGTTGCGCGACCCGTACTGAGAATACCGTCCCGATTCTGGTCAGGCGGCCGGAAGTTATGGCCCGTGGTATTGAATCCGGGCTGGAGCTGATTCCGTTACTGGAGCGCGCCAGCGTACTGGTCGCTGGTCCGGGACTGGGGCAGAGCAGCTGGTCAGAACTGTTACTGCAGCAGGTTCTGGGCTCTGATTTGCCGCTGATTCTGGATGCCGATGCACTGAACATTCTTGCCTCTCCGGGCTGGAACCGCAATTTCAGCGGCCGTGATGTCATAATGACACCGCATCCGGGAGAAGCAGCGCGCTTGCTGGGGATCTCCACTGCTGAGGTGCAGGCCGATCGCTTTGCTGCAGCGCAGGCGCTGGCGGAACGTTATCAGGCGGTTGTCGTTCTTAAAGGTCAGGGGACGCTGATTGCGCGTCCTGATGGTCGTATGGCACTGTGCAGTGATGGCAATCCGGGCATGAGCTCCGGTGGTATGGGCGATGTGCTCAGTGGCGTGCTGGGTGCGATTCTGGCGCAGCAGGTGCGCGACGAAAATAATCACCTGGATGTCTGGGCAGCTGCGCGTCTGGGCGTGTGTGTGCACAGTGCGGCCGGTGATCTGGCAGTACGCAGCAGTGGTGAACGGGGCCTGCTGGCCACCGATCTGATGATGAAATTGCGGGAGTTAGTAAACTGATGTCCATTCGCCTCACTGGTGAACACGAAATGACAGCCTTTGCCGCGGCCTGTATGCCGGTACTATGCGAAGGCGGGCTGGTTTTTCTGGAAGGGACGCTGGGGGCGGGTAAAACCACCTTCAGTCGTGGACTGATTCAGGCCGCCGGCCATCAGGGGGCGGTAAAAAGTCCGACTTATACTCTGGTGGAAGATTATCAGCTGGCTGACTGCCACATCTGTCACTTCGATCTGTATCGCCTCGGTGACGCCGAAGAGCTGGAATTTATGGGTATCCGCGATTACCTCGATCAACAGGCTCTGTGTCTGATCGAATGGGCAGAAAAAGGCGCAGGTATTCTGCCTGCTGCCGATCTGATTATTACCATTGATGATCTGGGCGACAGTCGTGAACTGCACTGGCAGGCCGGCAGTGATAAAGGCCGTCAATGGCAGGAGAAACTGAACCAATGCGCCGCGGCGTTTGTGCATGAGGGAGATGGTTCGTCGTGAAGCGCTTTATTCCTGCAATATTATTGCTGGCCGCTCTGGTTATTTCTGTCTCAGTGCGGGCGGATGTCGAAGACGTCCGGGTCTGGCAGTCACCGGATAAAACCCGTCTGGTGTTTGATCTTTCCCGTGCCCATCAGCACAAAATTTTCACGCTTTCCAACCCTGACCGGGTGGTGATTGATCTGGTTAACGCCAGTAATAAAGCCAACCTTGATGGCCTTGATACCCGTTCAACCAGTATCCGCAGTCTGCGTACCGGCACCCGCAATAAAACCGACCTGCGCGTGGTGATTGATGTATCCGAGCCGGTAACCGCCAGCAGTTTTCCGCTGGCACCCAATGATGTGTATAAAAACAATCGTCTGGTGGTCGACCTTGAGCCGGTGACCCAGACCAAAGTGGTTGCGCCGGTTAAAAAGGACGACAGCTACAGTGACAACAAACGCGACATTATTATTGCCATCGATGCTGGTCACGGTGGTGAAGACCCGGGGGCGATCGGTTATGGCCGCACCAAAGAGAAACAGGTGGTACTGGCCATCGCCAAAGAGCTGGAGCGCCTGTTAAAAGCAGAATATGGCTTTACGCCATTTATGGTACGTACCGGCGACTATTATATTGGTCTGCGTGAGCGTACGGCGAAAGCGCGCAAAGCCAACGCTGACTTCTTTGTTTCTATTCATGCCGACGCTTTCAAAATCGCCAGCGCCAGTGGCAGCTCGGTGTTTATGTTGTCCGAGCGCGGGGCAACCAGTGAAGCGGCGCGCTGGCTGGCGGATAAAGAAAACGAATCGGATCTGGTCGGCGGCGTCAGCCTGGAAGATAAAGAAGACCACCTGGCCATGACACTGCTGGATCTGTCGATGACGGCCAAACGTAATGCCAGCGTGCAGCTTGGTGATTCTATTCTCGGGCAGATGAGCAAGGTCTCCAAACTGCACAAGAAGCAGGTTGAAGAAGCCGCTTTCGTGGTACTGAAAGCACCGGATATTCCGGCGCTGCTGGTGGAAACCGGTTTTATTTCCAATCCGCAGGAAGCACGCAAACTGGGCGACCGCAGTTACCAGAAGAAAATGGCACTGGCCATTTTTAATGGTGTAACCAGTTATTTCCGCAGCCACCCGCCGCGCGGTACCTTGCTGGCGGATAAAAAAGGCGAGATTCCGGTGTTCAGTAATTACGTCATCCGCAGTGGCGATACGCTGTCCGAAATCGCTGTGTCTAATGGTGTCGGCATTGCCGATCTGCGCCGGGTTAATGGCCTGAAGAACGACAGCCTGAAAATTGGCCAGACCATTAAAATTCCGAACTCCTGAGTGACTGCCCCGCCAGTCACTCAGCCATCATTCACCTGACCATTCATCAGATCACAGACAAGGCTTTTTATGTCACGAATCCATTTACTGTCTCCGCGGCTGGCTAACCAGATTGCCGCTGGTGAAGTNNGGCTCATACGTTCCAGCGAGCAAAGCTCGCATCGGCTTGGTTGATCGAGTATTCACCCGCGTCGGTGCGCACGATGACCTTCGACGGGGTCGCTCGACATTCATGATGGAGATGATTGAGGTGGCCCACATCCTTCGCAGAGCCACACCGAACAGTCTGGTCTTACTCGATGAGATTGGCCGAGGAACATCGACGTTCGATGGCCTAGCCATCGCTTGGTCGGTGACTGAAGACATCGCACGTCGGATTGGATGTCGCACTTTGTTCGCCACCCATTATCATCAGTTGGTCGGCCTCGCTGAAGAAGTGCCCGGGCTCTACAACATCCACGTCCAAGTCGCGGATTCAGACGGTGAGATTGCCTTCTTGCACACGGTTGCTGAAGGGCCGTGTGATGATTCATACGGTGTTCAAGTGGCTGGACTTGCAGGTTTACCCAGCCCGGTTGTCGAACGAGCCCGGGACTTGTTGCTGTTCCTTGAATCCCAAGCCCAAGGCGCACGAGCTGGAGAGGACGGCGCACCTCTCTCTAGAGAGACGGGACAATCCTCTCTCTTCGGTTGGAGTCAGAAACCTACGCCAGCCCGCATCGTCGAGAAAGAATCTGAAATTGAGAAGCGCCTTTCTGAGATTGATCCAGATATGTTGAGTCCTCGGGATGCGATGGACCTCATCTACGAATTGCGTGGAATGCTGCAGGGAACACACGAGTGGTTGGAGGAGTGACATGGCTGTCACGACAGAGAATCGTCGCCCCATCCAACAGTTGGATGATGACACCATCGGCCACATCGCCGCTGGTGAAGTGGTCGAACGTCCGGCGAACATTGTTAAAGAATTGGTGGAAAATGCGCTGGATGCCGGCGCTGACCGCATTGAAATTGATGCTGAGCAGGGTGGAATAAAACTGCTGCGTATTCGCGATAACGGCTCCGGTATTGAAAAAGACGATCTGCCATTGGCCCTGAGCCGGCATGCGACCAGTAAAATTACCACGCTGGATGATCTGGAAGCGGTGGGCAGTCTGGGCTTTCGTGGTGAGGCGCTGGCATCAATCAGTTCGGTTACGCGCCTGACCCTGACCTCGAAAACCGATGAGGCCCCTGAAGCCTGGAGTGTGAATGTCGAAGGGCGAGATATGGAAGCCAGTATCAGTCCGGCAGCCCATCCGACCGGCACCACGGTTGAAGTGCGGGATCTGTTTTTTAATACCCCGGCGCGGCGCAAATTTCTGCGCACAGAAAAAACGGAATTTTCCCATCTGGAAGAGTATGTAAAACGTCTGGCGCTGAGCCGCTACGATGTGGGTTTTTCCCTGCGTCACAATGGCAAAGTTATTCATCAGCTGCGCCCGGCGACGAGAGGTCTGGAAAAAGAAAAGCGCGTTGCCAGTCTGCTCAGTGCCGATTTTATCGACAGCGCGGTACACATCGAAACCGAAGCCGCTGGTCTGTCATTACAGGGCTGGGTAGGTCTGCCGACCTTTTCCCGCTCGCAGGCCGACATGCAGTATTTCTTCGTTAATGGTCGTGTTGTGCGCGATAAACTGGTCGTCCATGCGATCAAACAGGCGTACCGCGATGTGCTTTATCACGGCCGCCATCCGGCGTTTGTTCTGTATCTGACCCTTGATCCTAAGCTGGTGGATGTGAACGTGCACCCGACCAAGCATGAAGTGCGTTTCCGTGATGGCCGGCTGGTGCATGATTTTCTTTTCCGCACGCTGCATCGTGCGCTGGGCGAAGTGCGCCCGGATGACCGCCTTGCCGGTTCAGCACCCGGTTCACTGAATACGGATTCATTAAATCCGGGGGTATCCCACACCGGCAGTCTGTCACAGCAGCAGGCACCGGTAACCGGTGTGCAGGCGGGGGAATTTGTGCAGCAGGAGCGTCTCGACTGGCAGACGCAGCGTCCGGCGCAATCTGCACCAGCATTTTCTTACCAGCCACAGACTCCGGCGCCGGGCCGCGATGCCATCGCCGAACAAATGAATGCCTACCGGCAGATGAACGAAGCTGAATCGGTACCGTTTTCTTCTTCGCTAGCGGGCAGTGCTCAGCCTTTACCTCAGTCGCAGCAGGATGTTCCTCCGCTGGGTTATGCCATTGCTCAGCTGCACGGTATTTATATCCTGGCGCAGAATGATCTGGGCATGGTGATTGTCGATATGCACGCCGCCCACGAACGTATTACCTACGAGCGGTTAAAAATCGCAGTGGATCAGCAGGGCGTTCAGAGTCAGCCGTTATTAGTACCGGTGACGCTGGCGGTCAGTGAACGCGAAGCGGATGCCGCGGAAGAATTTGCTGATGAATTCCGCCGCCTTGGTGTTGAGATTGCCCGGGTGGCACCGGAAAGTATTGTGGTCAGACAAATTCCTGTGCTGCTGCAGCAGGCCGAAGTGCCGCGACTGGTGACGGACATGCTCGGCGATTTAATGGAGCACGGCACATCGGACCGTATTCTGGCGCACCGTAATGAATTGCTGTCGACCATGGCCTGTCATGGATCGGTACGTGCCAACCGCCGCCTTACTGTGCCGGAAATGAATGCCTTGCTGCGCGATATGGAAGAAACCGAACGCAGTGGCCAGTGTAATCATGGTCGTCCCACCTGGACGCAGCTCACTATGTCTGAGCTGGATAAACTTTTTCTGCGGGGACGCTGATGATAAACCGCGAACTGCCACCGGCCATTTTTTTAATGGGACCGACCGCATCGGGTAAAACCGCACTGGCACTTGAGCTGGTGGATAAATACCCATGCGAAATTATCAGCGTCGATTCGGCGCTGGTTTATAAAGATATGAATATCGGCACTGCTAAGCCGGATGCGGAGATGCTCGCCCGGGCGCCGCACCGGCTGATTGATCTTATTGATCCTGCTGAAAGTTATTCCGCAGCCAATTTCCGCGAAGATGCGTTACGCGAAATGGCCGACATTACCGCCGCCGGCAAAGTGCCGCTGCTGGTGGGCGGTACCATGATGTACTTTAAGTTCCTGCGCGACGGTGCCGCAGAGTTACCGCAATCGGTGCCGGAGGTGCGTGAGCGTTTACTGGCTGAGGGGCTGGAACTGGGCTGGCCGGCCATGCATGAAAAACTGGCGCATATTGATCCAGAGTCTGCAGCCCGATTAAAACCCATGGATTCCCAGCGCATTCAGCGCGCGCTGGAAGTTTATGAAGTCTCAGGCAAAACACTGTCGCAGTATTGGGCTGAACAACAGACGGAACCTCTGCCGTATCACGTCGTCAATCTTGCGGTATGTCCTGAAGAGCGGAGTGTTCTGCATCAGCGTATAGCGCTGCGGTACCGGCAAATGCTGGATCTGGGCTTTATTGATGAGGTGAAAGCCCTGTATGAACGGGGAGATCTCAACACCAATATGCCCTCTGTCCGCTGTGTTGGATATCGTCAGGTGTGGGACTGGCTGGACGGTAAATATGATTATGATGAAATGGTTGAACGTGGCATCATAGCGACGCGTCAATTGGCAAAGCGGCAGATTACATGGTTGCGCAGCTGGCCGGATCTTCACTGGCTCGAAAGCAGTGATCCGGAACTTCTGCAAAGCGCCTTGAAAATCCTCCGGGCTAACGCCATATTTAACGCATCGTCCTGAATTCGCAGCTCTACAGCCATAACATGGCCGCTCCGGATGGGACTGGGGCTTATTCTTTTATCTTTTTTCGCTGTCCCCACATTGGACGGCAAACCTTATTTAAGGAGATCAACATGTCAAAAGGGCATTCATTACAAGACCCTTACCTCAATCAGCTGCGTAAAGAACGTATTCCGGTTTCTATCTTTCTGGTAAACGGCATCAAACTTCAGGGTCAGATTGAATCTTTCGATCAGTTTGTGATTCTGCTGAAAAACACCGTAAGCCAGATGGTATATAAGCACGCTATCTCGACTGTCGTTCCTTCCCGGAATGTACGTCTTGCACCATCTGAAACAGGTGAGGCAGCTGCTGACGAATAATCGCAGACTGTTATCTTGTCGGGTTGACCGCAGCGCTTTTGCTGTCGGCCTGCCCGTACATAACCCTGACACCATCTTTTTTATTCCGGCGCTGTTCATTGCAACAGTTTCTCCCTGTATGCTGCTCTCTGCATATATTGGTCTGACCTCTTCCACTTACTATTCCTGGTGTAGCCTTGTTTTTTGAACGTCATGAAAATGGCGGCGAGACCGCTGTTCTGGTACATATCGATTTCCCTGAAGGTGCTAACCGCGAAGACGTCAACGAGTTCCGTGAACTGGTTGTGTCGGCGGGTGCTGATCCGGTAGAACTGGTCACCACCAGACGCGATGTACCGGATGCCAAAACATTTATCGGTAAAGGTAAGGTCGAAGAAATTGCCGGCGTACTGCGCATGTATGGCGCTGAGCTGGTTATTTTTAATCACAGCCTGTCACCGAGTCAGGAGCGTAACCTTGAGCGTGCACTGCAGTGCCGGGTGCTCGACCGCACCGGTCTTATTCTCGATATCTTTGCCCAGCGTGCCCGTACCCACGAGGGTAAGCTGCAGGTTGAGCTGGCACAGCTGCAGTATCAGTCAACCCGACTGGTGCGCGGCTGGACTCACCTTGAGCGTCAGAAGGGTGGTATTGGTCTGCGCGGTCCGGGTGAAACACAGCTGGAAACCGACCGTCGACTGCTGCGCGAGCGGGTGAAGAATATTCACGCCCGGCTGGAGAAGGTTCACGCCCAGCGTGACCAGGTACGTCGTGCGCGGCGTCGTTCTTCTGTGCCGACGGTGGCTATCGTTGGCTACACCAACGCCGGTAAATCCACTCTGTTCAATACCGTGACTGCCGCCGAGGTGTATGCCGCTGATCAGCTGTTCGCGACTCTGGACCCGACCCTGCGCCGTTATGATGTGGAGAATGTCGGCGAAGTGGTGCTGGCCGATACCGTAGGATTTATCCGCCATCTGCCGCACAAACTGGTGGAAGCTTTCCAGGCAACCCTGCAGGAAGCGGCCGAAGCTGACCTGTTAATGCATGTGATCGACTGTGCTGCCGCCGAACGCGACGGCAATATCGAACAGGTTGAGCTGGTTCTGAGTGAAATCGAAGCCGATGATGTGCCTCAGCTGCGGGTGTACAACAAGATTGACCTGCTGGAGCATGCTGAAGCGCGTATTGAGCGCAATGACGAAGGCATGCCGGTCGCGGTGTGGATCTCGGCACAGAAACAACTGGGTCTGGATCTGCTGAATCAGGCGATTGGCGAGCTGCTGGCGACGGAAATGTTCAGCGATGAAATCCGCCTGATGCCCGCAGAGGCCAAATTACGATCTATTCTTTTTGAATTGGGTGCTATTGAGCAGGAAGAATACGCCGACAATGGTGATATGCTGCTGACTGTGCATCTGCAACTGCAGGACTTCAGACGGGCTCTGGCCCGGGCTGGTATTGATGAATCACGGTTTATCGAACAGGAAAAAGAAGCCTGGCAGTGAAAATAAGCCATTATTGGCTTTCTTTACGGAATCTGACGTATGAAGACGGTTTAAATCCGTTATCATTAACCCCAAATAAACGACAATGACATAGTCGCCTGATTGGAGTGATATATGGCCTGGAATGAGCCCGGCGGAAAGGGCAATCCCAACGACCCGTGGGGAAATAACAATCGCGGCGGTAACAAAAACCGCGGCGGCGGTAATCAGCCACCGGATATTGATGAAGCAGTTAAGCAACTGATGGATAAACTGAACGGTTTATTCGGCGGTGGCAAACGCAACAATAACAACGGTGGGGGCAACAAATCCGGTGGTACCGGCGGTATTTTCGGGATTCTCGTTGCTATCCTCGTAGTCTTCCTCGGCTTCCAGTCTGTCTATACCCTGGACGAGCAGGAACGTGGTGTCGTGCTGCGTCTGGGTAAATACCTGGAGACAAAAAACCCGGGTCTGCAATTTAAGATTCCGCTGGTTGATCAGGTGATTCCGGTTAAGACCACTCAGGTCCGTACCACTGAAATCAAAGAACGTATGCTGACCGAAGACGAGAACATCGTCGAAGTCGAGCTGGAAGTTCAGTACCGGGTTACAGATCCGGTGGCTTACGCCCTGCGTGTTGAAATGCCGGAGCGTACCCTGTCTTCTGCAGCAGAAAGTGCGCTGCGTCATGAGGTCGGTTCTGCTGCCATGGACCCTATCCTGACCACCGGCCGTGCCGAGCTGGCGGATAAAGTGCAGGTTCGTCTGCAGGATTACCTCGACCGTTACCAGACCGGTATGGTGATTTCTCAGCTCAACATCAAAGACTCCCGTCCACCATCTCAGGTAGCGGCAGCGTTCGATGACGTGCAGAAAGCCAAGAACGACAAAGAAACTCTGACCAACCAGGCCGAAGCCTACGCCAACTCGGTGGTACCGGAAGCCCGTGGTCGTGCTCAGCGTCAGCTGGAAGAGGCCGCGGCATATAAAGACCGTGTTATTGCCCGTGCAGAGGGTGAGGCATCCCGCTTTGATCAGCTCTACACCGAATACCGTAAGGCGCCGGAAGTTACCCGTGAGCGTCTGTATATTGATGCGGTGTCCGAGGTCTACACCAACTCCAGCAAAGTGCTGGTGGACGTGGATGGTGGCAACAACATGATGTATCTGCCACTGGATAAACTGATGCAGAATCTGCCGGCAGCCACAGGTACTGGCACAGCCAACCTGAGCAGCAGCGATATCTCGCGCCTGACCGATCAGGTGCTGAACGAAGTACGTGCCCGTCAGAGCAGCAACAGCAATACAACCCGCAGCACAAGGGAGGGCCGTTAATGTCTCCGAAAGTTATGATTTCTGTTGTGCTGCTGGGCATCCTGTTACTGGTAGCCAGTCAGGGCCTGTACGTAGTGACTGAGCGTGAACGCGCTATCGAGCTGAAGTTCGGTGAAGTGGTGGAAGCTGATATTCCGCCGGGACTGCACTGGAAAATGCCATTTATCAACACGGTAAAACGCTTTGATGGCCGTGTACTGACGCTGGATACCAACCCATCCCGTTTCCTGACGCTGGGTAAGAAGTACGTGATCGTGGATTCCTTCGCCAAATGGCGCATCAACGATGTACGTGCCTACTACAAAGCGACATCCGGTGACCGCATGCAGGCTTCCAACCTGCTGTCTAACCTGGTGAACAAAGGTCTGCGTGACGAAATCGCCACCCGCACTCTGCACGATGTAGTGTCTGGCGAGCGTGATGAGCTGATGACGCTGCTGACTGCCAGTCTGAATACTCAGACTCAGGGCGATCTGGGGATTGAAATTCTGGATCTGCGTGTGAAAGCGGTGGATCTGCCGGAAGACCTGAGCAACTCAGTGTACGACCGTATGTCGGCCGAGCGTGAGCGGGAAGCCCGCGAGTTCCGCTCTCAGGGTAAAGAGCTGGCGGAAGGTATCCGTGCCGATGCAGATCGTCAGAAAACGGTTATCGAAGCAGAAGCCTACCGTGATGCCGAGCGCACCAAAGGTGAAGGGGATGCAGAGGCTGCGCGAATCTATGCCAAAGCCTACAACCGTGACCCTGAGTTCTATGCGTTCACCCGCAGTCTGAAGGCCTATACAGAGACCTTCAAACAGAACGATGTGTTGCTGCTCAAGCCCGACAGCGAGTTCTTCCGTTATATGAAGGACTCCAAGGGTAAATAAAGAGTGCTATCAGGCTGGTCTTTAACCATGTTCATCTGAAGACCAGTTTGCTAGAATCCATCAACCGGGCCAGAGGCCCGGTTTTTTTGTGCGATTTTCTTTTGAAAGATGCCCAGCTGAGGAGTCCCGGTGCAGCCTGATTTATGGCGTGAGCTCGCGATTGCTGTCTGTCTGGTGTTTATCATTGAGGGAGTAATCCCGTTTCTCTGTCCGTCCCGCTGGCGTTCACTGGTTGGGCGGCTGGCAGAAGTGGATGACCGCACAATGCGAATGACAGGACTGATCAGTATGCTGATCGGCCTGGGACTTCTCTATCTGATCAATTAAAAAGGTCTGATGATGACAAGCGCTGACCGTTGGCTGCTGCCGGATGGTATTGAAGAAGTACTGCCGCCGCAGGCCCGCCGCACAGAACAGCTGCGCCGCCGGTTGCTCGATCTGCTCGATAACTGGGGATACGACCTCGTTGTACCTCCGGCCCTGGAATATCTCGACTCTCTGCTGACCGGTGTTGGTAAAGAGCTGGATCTGCGTACCTTCAAGGTGACCGATCAGCTCTCCGGGCGTATGATGGGTCTGAGTGCTGACACCACCCCGCAGGTTGCCCGCATTGATGCGCACAGCCTGGCACCTGAAGGTACCGCCCGTTTCAGTTACTGCCGTACCGTCTTTCATGCCAAAGCAGGTTCTCTGCTCGCCAGCCGCACGCCGACTCAGATCGGTGCGGAAATGTATGGTGAAGCCGGAGTGGGTGCCGATGTAGAAATTATCAGCCTGATGCTGTCTATGCTGGAATCAGCAGGCATGCAGCAGGTTCATCTGGATCTGGGTAACGTTGGTGTGTTCCGCGCACTGGCGCAGAAAGCCGGCCTCACCGAAGTTCAGCAGAACGAGCTGTTTAATCTGCTCAAGCTGAAATGTGAATCCGACATCGTCGCCTGGACCGAACGTGAAATTCAGCAGCCGCAACTGGCCGAAGCCTTTGCCATGCTGCCGCGTTTACAGGGCGATGCCGTTAAGCTGCAGGAGCGCATTGCGCGTCTCGGCGAGCTGGTACCGGAAACCATCGTCCCACTGCAGCATATTCAGCAGGTTGCCGAACGAGTGGCAGCCCGCTATCCGCAGACACCACTGTATTTTGATCTGACCGAACTGCGTGGCTATAACTATCACACAGGCCTGTTGTTTGCCGCTTATATTCCGGGTTATGGCGATGCCATTGCTCAGGGTGGCCGCTACGACGAGACCGGTGCGGTATTTGGTCG
>NZ_DJIO01000118.1:18935-20569 GCF_002433655.1 Thalassolituus sp. UBA6592
GGCACCTTCGTTACCGAAGAGAAACAGACGGTTGTCGCTCCGGATGCAGATGATGCAGAACTGTGGGCAGAAATTGCCGCTTTGCGCGCCGCTGGTAAGCGCGTGCTGATTGCAGCGGAACAGGATGCGGTCCCGGCGGACTGGTATCTGAAAAAACAGGATGGCCAGTGGCAACTGGTCGAAGCATAAAACCCCGTTCCATTCTGAACGGGCCTGAATATATAGAGTGATTGGTATCGCCATGGGCAAAAGCGTTGTTGTTCTGGGCACCCAGTGGGGTGACGAAGGTAAAGGCAAGATTGTTGACCTGTTAACTGAAAAAGCCACCGCTGTGGTGCGTTTTCAGGGTGGTCACAATGCTGGCCATACACTGGTTATCGACGGTGAAAAAACGGCACTGCACCTGATCCCATCCGGGATTCTGCGTGACGGCGTGAAATGTGTTATCGCCAACGGTGTGGTGGTTGCTCCGGATGCACTGCTGAAAGAAGTGCGTGCACTGGAAGCCCGCGGTGTACCTGTGATGGAGCGTCTGAAACTGTCTCACGCCTGTCCGCTGATTATGCCTTACCACGTTGCACTGGATCAGGCCCGCGAAATCAAACGCGGTAACGCCAAAATCGGTACCACAGGTCGTGGTATTGGTCCTGCGTACGAAGACAAAGTTGCCCGCCGCGGTCTGCGTGTTGGCGATATGTTCCAGCCTGAATTCGCTGACAAACTGAAAGAAGTGATGGAATTCCACAACTTCTCTCTGACTCAGTATTACGGCTGTGAAGCAGTTGATTACGAAGAAACTCTGGCTGCCTGTAAAGAATGGGCTGACCAGCTGAAAGACATCGTGGTAGATGCCGTGGACCTGATCCACACCATCCGTGAAAACGGTGGTGACATCATGTTTGAAGGTGCTCAGGGCACTCTGCTGGATATCGACCACGGTACCTATCCATACGTAACCTCATCCAACACCACCGCCGGTGGTGCTGCGACCGGTTCCGGTGTTGGTCCGCTGTATCTGGATCAGATTCTGGGTATTACCAAAGCCTACACCACCCGTGTTGGTTCCGGTCCGTTCCCGACTGAACTGTTCGACGACATCGGTGAGCACCTGCAGACCAAAGGTAACGAAAAAGGCACCACCACTGGCCGTTCACGCCGTTGTGGCTGGTTTGATGCGATGCTGGTTAAACACTCTATCCGTGTTAACTCCATCAATACCATCTGCCTGACCAAACTCGACGTACTGGATGGTCTCGACACCATTAAAGTGTGTGTGGGTTACGAAGACGAAAATGGCAACGCCATTAACGTACCGGCCAGTGCTGACCAGTTTGAGAAAATCAAACCTGTCTTCAAAGAACTGCCAGGCTGGAAAGAATCCACTTACGGTGCGAAAAGCATGGCCGATCTGCCGGACAATGCCCGTGCTTACATCCGCTTTGTTGAAGACGCCATTGAAGCGCCAATCGATATTATTTCCACCGGTCCTGACCGTCTGGAAACCATCGTGCTGCGTCACAGCTTCGATATGTAATATCGGATCTGCGCGAATAAAAAACCCGCTACGGCGCACTGCTGTCCCACAGTTTAAAACGGATATTTTTATAAACGGCTTTTAATGCCGCAAAGCCTTT
>NZ_DJIO01000025.1:0-9217 GCF_002433655.1 Thalassolituus sp. UBA6592
CCCTACAATTCAATCTGGGATTCGAAAATTTGTAGGGTGCGCAATGCACACCAATATCCGTAATGTCCGGCTCCCCCGGCTTCGCGGGTGAACCCGCTCCTACAATTCAATCTGGGATTCGAAAATTTGTAGGGTGCGCAATGCGCACCAATATCCCTGATGTCCGGCTCCGCCGGATTCGCGGGTGAACCCGCTCCTACAATAAATGGCCTATTCACAATCACCTTGTAGGAGGTGCTTCAGCTCCGATGGCCGCAGGCCCATTGAACAGCTTCGCGGCTGAACCCGCTCCTACAATTCAATCTGGGATTCGAAAATTTGTACGGTGCGCAATGCGCACAAATATCCCTAATGTCCGGCTCCGCCGGATTCGCGGGTGAACCCGCTCCTACAATAAAATGCACATTCAGATTCACCTTGTAGGAGGTGCTTTAGCTCCGAGGCCGCAGGCCCATTGCACAGCTTTCGCGGGTGAACCCGCTCCTACACAAAACAACAGACCCATTGCTAAAACTTCGTGGAAGAACCCGCCCCTATAATTTCAGGACTACCGACTCATATCCAAACCGCATCCCAAAATGGATAATCCCCCACCTTCCGACAAATGCCCGCACGCACAGGATTCATAACGATATACCTCGCCGCAGGCAATATATCCTCCTCACGCCTGATAGCCCTGTCATGAAATCCACGATCCCACACCATGCCTGTACGTCGACCTGTCTTGTTAACCACCATCGCGGAGCGGGATTTCATAAACCGGACAACGGATGATAAATCACGTCTCTCTCCCAACTGCAAAAGGCAATGCACGTGATCTGGCATGACCACCCATGACAACAGACGAAATTCATTACCGGAAGAAAAGGCATGCATCGCTGTACACACGGCCCTTGCCATCTGCCAATCAATAAATAACGGTTCACGATCTTTTGTGGTTGCCGTAATCAGGTAAACCTGACCAGGTTGAGAATAACGCCCGTGACGAAGGGCAGAATGTCCTTGTTCCATAGTTCCTCCATAACGTCATCATGACATGACGACCGTTATGAAAAATCAGGAGAGAGGATTAACAGGGTTGCCTGTTTGAAGAAGTTTTACGTATTGAGTGGCAATCGGCCCCTAAGGCATGGTCACGTGGACGTTTTTCGTTGGGAAGATGTTGTGGCAATGTTAACTGTTTGTAAGGTGCGTAATGCGCACCAATATCCCTAATGTCCGGCTGTGCCGGATTCGCGGCTGAAGCCGCTCCTACAATAAATCGCCTATTCACAATCACTTTGTAGGAGGTGCTTCAGCTCCGATGGCCGCAGGCCCATTTAACAGCTTTCGCGGCTGAAGCCGCTCCTACAATAAATCGCCTATTCACAATCACCTTGTAGGAGGTGCTTCAGCTCCGATGGCCGCAGGCCCATTCGCAATCTTCGCGGCTGAAGCCGTTCCTACAATGGTGGATGATTCGATTCGCGGCTGAAGCCGCTCCTACAAAGAAATGCAGGCCCATTTAACAGCTTTCGCGGCTGAAGCCGCTCCTACACCACACAACAGACCCATTACTAAAATTTCGCGGCTGAAGCCGCTCCTACAACAAATAACAGGCCCATTGAACAGTTTTCGCGGGTGAACCCGCTCCTACAATGGAGGGTAATTCGATCCACTGGTACCCTAACCGCGGCAATAATTCTTAACCATACCCCATGGCAAACGCACGCAGAGGGTTAATTTCACTCCGGTAATATCGGCAGACTCAAACACTTTAACCCGGGTGTTATATGCCGTGGTCCTGATCCGTTCAACAACCCAGGCCTGCTGCTCTTGCGACAGTTTATTCCACGTATACATAGACAGGGTTAACAGGCCAGAATCCAGACCACGTTCATTAGGGGCCAGTTCAACGATCTCGGCAAACCGCCGCTGAATATCTTCTTCTGGCGCATTCATTACCACAGCAATATCGAATGCACCGAGTTTGTAATACGGCCACAGCGGGCGTTTCTGCTGCGCAGACTCCCAACGCTGCATAGCGTATTGCAAATGCTCATCACGCTGCTCAGGCGCGACTAAATAGGCACGCTCACGCTCGTAACGGGCAATGGCTTCATCAACATTGGGATTATAAAAAGAAAGTGTATCTGCCAAAGTTAGCCAGGTGTTTTCCTGTGCTGTGACTTCCGCCGATTTACCAATCGCAAGAAACGCGGAGACAACCGCTAAATGAAGGGCAAATGCCGCTGGCAGCAACAGCAGCCAGCGCATTTTATACAACCACTGATTAGTCATTGGTTGTGTAGCTGTAAGCACCGCCGTAGCTGGAGTAATGATCACCATAGCGTGCTTCTTTTTCAACGTTCACCTGGTTCAGCGCAATACCCAGAACACGGGCATTGGAATCACTCAGGCGATCAACACCGGATTTAACCAGCTTGTCTTTGGTCGAGTCCGCTTTAACCACATACACAACGCCATCAGTCAGGGTAGACAGATACAACGCATCACTAACCGCATGCATTGGCGCAGAGTCGATGATAATACGCTGATAGCGTTCTTTCAGCGTATCCAGCAGATGACGGAAGTTTTTAGACGCCAGCAACTCCAGCGGATTCGGTGGAACCGGCCCTGAAGACATCACATCAATACCCAGCTCTTCCACATGATGAATACATTCATCCAGCGTATCCGGGTAAGCAACCGCAGAAGACAGACCAAGGCCATTACCAGTTAACGCCAGCTTCTTAGCCACGGTCGGACGACGCATATCAGCATCGATCAACAGGGTTTTTTCCATCTGACCAAAAGCCTCTGCCAGATTGGTCGACGTTGTGGTTTTACCTTCTCCCGGTACAGACGAGGTTACCAGCAGCACGTTCGCTGGATGCTCAAGCCCTGCCAGCGTCAGACTGGTACGCAGGGTACGGAAAGCCTCGGTAAATGAGCCGTCCATATTCTGCGAAAATGCCCGAACCAGAGAATCCGCCTGCACATCGCTCTCAGGAACGTCTTCTTTTTTACGTTTTACCAGCGGCAACAGACCGAGCAGGGAAACGCCAAGCTTACGATCAACATCACCTGCATTTTTAATCGTGGAATCCAGAGCATCGAACAAGAATGCCAGAAAGACCCCAAACATTCCGGAAATAACCATTGCCAACATAACCACCAGTTTCTTCCGTGGTTTTACCGGTACTTCAGGTTCTACCGCCGGGTCAATAATGCGAGCGTTAGCCGCCTGCATATCGCCTGTTTCGGCCGTTTCCCTTACGCGGTTAAAGAAGGTTTCATAGAGGCTGCGATTTGAGGCAACTTCCCTTTCATACTCGTTCAACTGAAACTCAGTACGGTTCAATACACTGGCTCTCTGTTTGGCATCTTCCAATGCCTGATTCAGAGATCGTTCTTTAGACAGAGCAACTTTGTAGTCATTCTCCAGACTGCTGGCGATACGTGACATCTGCATATGCATTGATTCACGAACAGCGGTAAGGTCCGACTGGGCAGCAATCATTTTAGGGTGCAGCGGCCCATAGCGCTTACTTAACTCAGATACTTTCAGCTCTGCGGTTGTTTCACTCTCACGCAGACGCACGACCAGCGAATTGTTAACAATTACTGGCAAGCTACTGAGATTTTCGTAACTTTTATCCTTAAGAGAAGAGAGTTGCTTATAAGCACCCTCCAGCTCAATACGCTTGGTACGAGCAGCAACAAGGTTCTGTGTAATCTGTTCAATTTCTTTACTGACCAGAGTACTGACCCCCTGAAGATCTACCAGACTGTTTTCTTCACGGTATTTCTGTAGCTTTCTTTCCGATTCTTCCAGACGTTCTTTAATGCCGCCAATACGATCAGAAAGAAGGCCTGATGCCTGCTGAGTCACATCTATTTTGGCTTCCATCTGACTTTCGATGTACGCAATCGCAAAAGCGTTAGCTGCTTTGGTCGCTAACTGTGGTGATCTTGAATCAACAGATATTTTAACCAGCTGCGTCTTAGTCACAGGCGTAATGGTTACTGACCGCCAGAAACTCTCGATCGTCCGATCCAGAATCTTCTCTTCCGTCGGCGGTTCACCCTCACCGAAGATCAGCGTTCGGAAAGAAAACGATTTCTTATTAGCTGGATGAAATGGGTTAAATTCAGGTTCATTAACCAAACCTAAACGCTGTACCACGCGTCTGGCCAGATCCCTGGACTTCAATATCTCAAATTGAGTTAACAGATATTCTGAAGACTGACTGGAGAGACCATAAACCTCTTCTATCGATAAGATTTTTGCTTCTTCAGACTCAATGAGCATCGTCACTGTGGAGCGATAGACTGGCGTAGCAGCCAACACAACCAACACCGAGATCAGTGTAACCACCGCACTTAAAGCAATAATCTTTTTTATTTGCCGACGTACTATTTTCCAGTAATAGCTCAGCTCAATAACTTCCAGACCTGAATCGGCCATCCCAGAAAACTGATCCCGCTTATTCATTATTCATCAAATCCATCAGAAGAAGCTTTGTTCAACAGTAACAACGTCACCAGGCTTAACAATATCCGAAAGCTTTACAGATATTTTATTCTCTTCTGCATCGCGGACATCCGGCGCACCATCGTGAATCACATAAATTTTGCTTTTTGATGCGCGCTCAGTAAAACCACCAGCTACCGAAATAGCTTTGTCTATAGTTAACCCAGGGTGAAAGGGATAGCTTCCCGGCTTTGAAACTTCACCGGTTACATAGAAAGGACGATATTCGACAACCGAGACAGTGACACTGGGATTGACCAGATATGGGCCTTTAAGCCCTTTGATAAGACTGTTCTCAAATTCTTCCGGGCTAAGACCAGCAACCTGAATCTCGCCAAGCAAAGGGTAAGAAATACTTCCTGATGGACCAATCCTTACTTTCTCTATGCTCAGATCCGGTTCGTCATAAACACTGATACTGATCTGATCGCCAGCGCCCAGTTCATAGCGCCCGGCATCCGCATTAACGGTCGAAGCAAACAACACCGTCAACAGCAATAAAACACGATACATCATGCTGTGATCCAAATTCCCCATTAACCCCGGTAATATACCGACTAAAACAGCCCCAAATCAGGAACCACTAAAAACAACGACGGCCTGCTCAAGGCAGGCCGGACATCTGACACTCAAAGATCTGCATCTCGCCAGATCTTTGAGTACTCATCTTTTTATAGCGCGACGTTCAATGCCAGACTGACAACGTTTTTATCATAGTCAAAATCGCTGACGTCAGAGTCACGGTTACTGCCATCGTAACCCAGGCTTACTGCCGCATTTTTAGTGAATGTATATACACCCTTAACGCCATAGCCAACGGTGGTATCGTCGCGTCCTGCTGGGTCATCAACATACTCATCATTGGCCAGGGACAGGTCCGCTACCAAAGAGATAAAGGCAGAGAACTCATGTTTCCAGTTCAGTGCGGTATAATCGCTGTCGATATAATCACCAACACCGGTGGTTTCATTGGCAGTCTGCATCGTGGTCAACGTGAACACAGAATATGACACTGGTGAATAAGTAACCGACGCTTCCCAGGTAAAGGTATCTCTGGAGTCTTTATCAGAATCATCAAACTTACGATCCGACAGACCCACTTTTACTTCACCCGTGGTTTTACCGGTAATATCCCAGCTGGCACCGACCAGATAGCTGGTCACGCTGCCGTCTGCGGCGATAGCTGAGTCGTTGTCATAGGAAATATCGGAGTTACGTACTTCAGCAATAGCTCTGGTCGCATTACTCACGCGAACCCCGAGGCGCGCACCCAGCATGGTTTTATCATGGTCGCGATCCGCGGTGATAAAACGGTTGTTCTGATACTCTTTATTGTAACTTTGTCCGTAAACACCAATGTTGAACAGAGCAGTATCCGCACCATAGGTATATGCCAGGTCAAAGGTGGTCTCATCATACTCATCAGGCTCTGAAACCGTGGTGGCAGCAGAGCCTTCAGCGGTACCGGAACCACGGTCATCGTGATCCTGATTATAGGTGGCACCATAGGTGATTTCGTTACGGGCATTCAGCTCACTTTGACCTACTACACTTGTTCTCAGATCCGAGTAATTGTCATCGTCGTCTTCTGAGTACTGCCCCATATCGGCAACAAGACTAGCCTGTAACTGAGTCGCCCCCAGATCAGCGGCCAGCATCACAGCAGGCTTAAAGCGGGTAATAGTAGACGAGGTAGTATCAGTATTTTGCTTATAAATGTTGTCGTCGTTTTCAACACTTAACTGCGCCGTTGGCAGCAGTGTTACACCACTCCCCAGACTGATGCCCTGTGGCTCGAGTGCGTTTGCACTTCCACTCATGATTACCAATGCCAGCGAAGTCAGCTTCCAGGCCTGCATACGATTCCCCTAAAATTTCCCAAATTTGTCACTGCCAGGCAGCTACATAAATAATTTCATCAGAGTCTGCGCGAAGCCGGGCCGATGTAAATCAGCCAACATTATGAGACTTTTGTTCCAATTCGTTTTTTCAATTTGTTTGTTTCAGTTCATTCTGTTCGCCTTCTTTCGGCTGAACAGAAGAACACTCTTCATTCCGATGACATACAGCACAACACCTGCCAGCACACCTGCGATACCACTGGCAGTGTCCTGCCATTCAAACCGTCTTGTGGCTATGTAATATTGGTGGGCTTCGTCTATCAACAGGGCCGTTACCAACAGCATTACAACAGTAACGAGCCGTCCAATCATTTTTAAGGGCAGCTTACGCTCCGCCGCCATATTGGCCAGCAGCGACAAAATGAGCGCGAGACCAAAGTGCATCCACTTATCGCCGCCCATCCAGTGCTCAAGCGCGTATATCTCAGTAAGGAAAAGGCCCGCCGACTTCAACCCGCTGAGCAATACCAGAAGGATTGCGTAGCTTACAAACAGCGGAACCATAATACCTCGCCGCCTTAGGGAGAGGCGCCGCTTTAATCGCTTGCCTCAATCCCTCAAACATCCCTCAAACATCCCTTAAACATTTCCACCGTATCATACTGATTAATTGCGCACTCCAACACCCGGACTAGCAATTTAACCTAACTCAGTGAACATTCTTGCCGGTAAACCCTTTAAACAGGGTCAGCAGGATAATCTTGATATCCATCCACAGAGACCAATGGCGGATGTAATCCAGATCGTAGTCCACACGGCCGCTCATTTTGTCGAGCGTATCGGTCTCACCGCGATAACCATTGATCTGTGCCCAGCCCGTGATACCCGGCTTAACCTTATGGCGCAGCATGTAATATGGGATCAGCTTGCGATACTGCTCGTTGTGAGCAACTGCATGAGGCCGTGGCCCAACCACCGACATACTGCCCTGCAGCACGTTAATAAACTGTGGCAGTTCATCCAGAGAAGTCTTACGGATAAAAGCACCGACCGGCGTAATCCGGGCATCGCCCTTTGTCGCCTGCTTCACTTCACTGCCATTATCCATGGTACTCATAGAGCGGAACTTCCAGACCTCGATGGAACGGCCATCCAGCCCATAACGCAGCTGTTTAAAAATAGCCGGGCCAGGAGACGTAATCTTCACGATAGCGGCAATCACCAGCATAGGGATGGCAATCACCGACAGCACACACAGCGAAAACACGATATCGAACATGCGCTTCAGCACATCGTTTACACCGGAGACAGGCGTCTCGTAAACGCTGAGCGTCTGCATACTGCCCACCTGGCACAGGCGCGCATGCAACAGGTTGTATACGAAGAAGTCCGGGATCAGGTGAACAGAGGCAGTAGTGTCGCCACAGCGTTCCAGAATTTCAGCGATGCGCTTTTGTGCTTTCAGCGGCAGAGCAATGTAGATAACGTCAAACTCATCGTCTTTTGCCCGCTGAATCAGCTCTTCAATACTGCCCTGCAGTACCGCTTCCGGGAACTCGGTCTTAACACGCTCCGGGCTACGATCATCGAAGAAACCCATAAAGCGATAGCCCAGCTGCGGCATATCCTTAATCTGCTGACGCATACGCCAGCCACTTGCGTTGACCCCCACAATCACCACACGGCGACTGTTCAGGCCACGGCGACGCAGAGTCGACAGAACATTGCGTACGAAGAGCCGCCAGGCAAACAAAGCCAGCAAAGTGGAAAGCATCCACGCACCAATCGCTATCCGGGAGAAACTTTCGGAAACCTTAAGTGAGAACGCAGCGAGCAGAACACCAGCGCAGGCTGTCAGCCAGGCCAACGTCATCATCGACAGCATGTTGGTTACAGAAGCAGAACGCCAGGAGCGATAGAGCTCCAGAGATTCAGATACCAACAGAAAAACGCAGACGGCGATAAGGCCAGCCACCATGTAGGAAGGTGACAGCTCCAGGCCGTTTAAACGTACTGCAGCCAGCAGTACAAGAAGGATAATCAGAACATCGGCCATGCGATACGCAGCACTAAAGCTGTTCTGATTTGAACGAATCAATCCCTGATCATTCATATCTGACTCCAAAATAATGACAAAACCAATTTAGGTACAACCCACTGTCAGGACCGCGGATTATGTCGACTGCGTCACATATTGTCTAGCTGACTATCAATATAAGCCGGAAGTGATAAACCTTCGCTAATTTTATCTGTGGCGCGATAAGGCACACCCGACAAAGTGAACGAAGATTGTTACAAACAATGAAAAATGATGACTTTCTTACCCGGATTGACCAAAAGGAATACCGCAGAAAACGCCGCCGCTATAGGCATTCAAGGAGAGTTCAGTCGAAAGTAGTACAAATATAGTAATTTAATCAAAGTACAGATTTTCAGTGCCGATCATGGCCACGCATCACGCAGAGCAGGTTCAATTTCCCGGCAAGTTTTGTATTTGTTCGGCAAATCAAAACTGTTTGTTCGGGCAAATGTGCACCACAGCCCGGTAAATTGGCCACAACAATAAATCGTTGGGGCGGGTTCAACCGCGCAGGGCGTAGGAGTCTGTGGTGTTATTGTAGGAGCGGCTTCAGCCGCGAAGGGCGTATGAGTCTGCGGTGTTATTGTAGGAGTGGCTTCAGCCGCGAAGGGCGTATAAGCCTGTGGTGTTATTGTAGGAGCGGGTTCACCCGCGAAAGGCGTATAAGTCTGCGGTGTTACTGTAGGAGCGGGTTCACCCGCGAAATCCGGCGCAGCCGGACATTACGACTATTTATAAACGATTCATTGCACCCGTGAATCCTGCGAATGGGCCTGCGGC
>NZ_DJIO01000097.1:0-173 GCF_002433655.1 Thalassolituus sp. UBA6592
GATAACATCTACCGTTATACACTGGCCGGTACCGAAGTATCTGCACTGCTGGGCCGTATGCCTTCAGCGGTAGGTTACCAGCCGACTCTGGCTGAAGAAATGGGTGTTCTGCAGGAGCGTATTACCTCCACCAAGACAGGCTCCATTACTTCTATCCAGGCGGTATACGTACC
>NZ_DJIO01000097.1:499-715 GCF_002433655.1 Thalassolituus sp. UBA6592
GCGGATGACTTGACTGACCCGTCACCAGCAACCACCTTCGCTCACCTGGACTCTACCGTTGTACTGTCCCGTGACATCGCGGCTAAAGGTATTTACCCGGCGATCGATCCTCTGGATTCCACCTCCCGTCAGCTGGATCCACTGGTAATCGGTAACGAACACTACGACACAGCTCGTGGCGTTCAGGGTGTTCTGCAGCGCTATAAAGAGCTGAAA
>NZ_DJIO01000097.1:1057-26066 GCF_002433655.1 Thalassolituus sp. UBA6592
ATCATCGCGATTCTGGGTATGGACGAACTGTCCGACGAAGATAAGCAGCTGGTAGCCCGTGCACGTAAGATCGAGCGTTTCCTGTCTCAGCCATTCCACGTGGCAGAGATCTTCACTGGTGCGCCTGGTAAGTACGTGTCTCTGAAAGAAACCATCCGTGGTTTCCAGGGCATTCTGAATGGTGAATACGATGAGATGCCTGAGCAGGCGTTCTACATGGTAGGCACCATCGACGAAGCGATCGAGAAAGCCAAAAACATGTAATTTGGGCTGGCCCGGATGACAGTAAGCTGTCGTCATCCGGCCTCCTGAATAAGAGGATATGAATATGGCTATTACCGTTCACTGCGATATCGTAAGTGCTGAAGAAAGCCTTTTCTCTGGCCTGGTAGAGCGCGTTATTGCCTCCGGCGAACTGGGTGACCTGGGTATTGAACCTGGCCACGCTGCGCTGTTGTCACCGCTCAAGCCTGGTCCGGTCCGTATTGTTAAGCAAAACGGCGAAGAAGAGGTGATCTACGTGTCCGGTGGTTATCTGGAAGTGCAACCGAATTCGGTTACCATTCTGGCTGACACCGCTGCACGTGCAGACGATCTCGATGAAGCTGCTGCTCTGGAAGCTAAGAAGCATGCTGAACAGGCAATTGAGAATCAGGGTGCAGACTTTGATTACTCACGTGCACTGACTCAGCTGGCCGAAGCTGCTGCGCAGCTGCGTACCATCCAGCAGATCCGCGAAAAGCTTGGTAAACACTAAGATTCTTGCGGTACAAAAAACCTCGCTTCGGCGGGGTTTTTTTATGTTTGAAAATTACAGCTGGAGGCCGCAGCCAGCTGCGACAACACCGGGTCCAGCAGATCCGCGAGAAACTGGGTAAGCACTAAGCTTAAGCAGTTAATCGTTAAAGAAACCCACCCTGTGTTAGCAGTGTGGGTTTTTTTATGCCGTTGTTGATCTGCCGGAAGCCGCAGCCAGCTGCGACAATAACGATGGCCAGCAGATCCGCGGAAAGCTTGGTAAACACTAAGATTCTTGCGGTACAAAAAACCTCGCTTCGGCGGGGTTTTTTTATATCTGCAGGAAGACCAATGGCCAGTCAGCGTTGAATCATAATAAATGTGTAATTGCATTCGGAACCTGGTTTTTTAAAAGGTGTATCAGGGGATAGCAGACAGCCGATAATCGCCAAGGACAGGAAATGAAAAGCTCAACATTAAAAATTGTGACTTGTCGCAGCTTAGGCCGGTTTTTAAAACTTATAATCAACGCCCTGGTATTGAAAATACTCCTTCGATCATTACTGAATATGGAAGCTTGGTAATACATGAAAAAGATTAAGTTATATTCTGCTCTGCTTTTACTGAACTGTTTGACAGGCTGTAGCAGCAACTTGGCTGTAAAAGCTGAAACTGATAATGCCCGTACTACCACCTCTACCCTGTTGGAAAATGCTGAAAATCTGCAGGGTGCAGACCGATATGCATCCTGTGTGTTATTAGGAGAGTTGTATGTCGATGATGGGGAATATAAAAGAATTGAACAGCGCCACAATCAGAATAATAAAGACATATGTTACCTTTATGTTTTAACAAAAGGTGAAGCTGTATACGCAAACGGCTATGACAGGATGTTTATTAAAAATTTCCCAGCCATCCAGGAAACTGAACAGTTATGGCAATACCACCGTGAATCCGGTTACCCCGTCAGCTTTTTACCACCATATATTCAGCTTCTGGCCGATCTTTCATACTCAGATGATCAGGCCCTGTATCGTTTACTTTCACTTTTAGATTCGCCATCGGGTTCAACATCCGAAGATTTAACTGGCAGGGTGTATTCGGTATACAAAGCCAATCCAGATCGCTTCAACAGAATATTTAGTGAAGCGGGTTTTGGAAGTGAGGAGCTGGACGCTATTAAATCTGTTATGGAAACGCCTTAAAGGAAGCCTGACGAATCCTCTTTATCTCATAGCAAGAAAACCTGCGCGTTAACGTGGGGAACAGATTGACAATAATTAACAAAATTTTCACCAGGTTATTTAGTCAGACACAGCTGATCACCGCGCAAAGCGCTTCAGGTTTTCACCAATACGGAAGTTAAATGCCAGGCTGATGCGCGGATCTTCTTCGAAGTGGGGAGCAACCATGTGCAGGAGATAGCTGGGGAAGATAAACATGGTGCCGATTTTGGGCGTGTAGGCAACCGTGGTTGCCGGGCGGTAAGGCGCGCCAACGGGAATCGGATCGAAGAACAGAATGTCGCCGTCGTGAATGCCGCTCTGGGATTCCGGCGGGTTTTCGTTCACGTCGATATAAAGCGCACCGCTCCATTCACACGGCAGGTGTGCGTGTGGAGCATTCCAGGAACCGGCGTCATTGATATTTACCCACAATGAGCTGAGCAGAATTTCTGCGTCGTCAGGCAGCTTTTCTGCATGGCGGATCAGTTTGCCACCCACCTCAAAAATCATCTGGCTGAGCCAGCCGTATACCGCTTCCTTACGGTTAAACAGATCGTCCTGCGAATGCCAGCCGCGCTGATTCGAGCGTTGAATGCCCTGCTCTGTCTCCCGTAGCTGCAATAAGGCAGAGCGTATTTCTGTCTGGCGCGCTTTTACGTCATCCAGCTGCACTTCGAGAATCGGCACGCCAAAATGGAGTCTGTTGTCGGCTTTCATAACTATGTCAGTTCCCTTTCTGTTATTGGGTTTCCTTTGGCCTACTTTGGCACAGACAAATAGTGAACTGAATAGCATTAATACGACATCCCGACATCTGTCGGGTTGAGGCTCTTTGCCGAAGCAGGCACTGTAATTCATCAGAAACTTGTCCATTCGGTCAAAATTCAGGCAAAAGCATTAACAGATTTATAACAATACGCAGAACTCAGGAGCAGCAGATGGAACATGGGAAGAACTACAGAAGGAAGCTTAAACCTCTGGTGGTGGTTATTGGTCTGGCAAATGCTCAGCTGGCGCTGGCCGATGACTGTACATTAACACTGACCGTTGATGCCGTGGCAGCAACGGATACAGAAGCCACCAAAACCCTGGACGAAGCACTGGCCGAAGCCGCGGCGTCAGCCTGTGATACCCGTGTGATTACCATTGCCGATACCCTATCGGGCGAGACGGAAACACAGCAGACGTCGTTCTCCATGAACGGCGGCAGAACACTGGAAGTAAACGGTCCGGCGGGCGGAGACTTTACCATCAGAACCACGTTCGCCAACCAGGAGCTGTTTGATGTTACTGAAGGCTCATCACTGACGCTCAGTAACCTGATTTTTGATGGAGAAGAGACCGCACGCACTGAAGCAGTTTTCGCGCTGACAGACAGCACACTGACAATCGACGAAGTCACGGTCAGCAATGTGAACTCCGGTGAGATCTCTGTTATTGATCTGATTGAAAGCGATGCTGCGATTTCCGGCAGTACGTTCAGTGGTAACCGCCGCTTGCTGTATGCCGACGGCTACGGTGGTGAACATACATTGACCGTTACGGATTCGACCTTCAGCAGTAACACCGGCGCTGCCATTGATGCTTTTGATAACAAACTCGTCATTGAAGATTCGCTGTTTGAAGATAACAGCAGTGTCGACAGCGGTGCGGCGATCTATTCTGATGGCGAGAGTGGCACCGGCTCAGTCCATATTGCTTCATCAATCTTCCGTGGTAACAGTAGCGGCGGGAACGGCGGCGCCATAAGAGCCAGGTACCAGAACGCGTTTGTAGTTGAAGACTCGGTGTTTGAAAACAACTCAGCCGCGGCATCAGCCAGCTTAAATGGCCGGGGTGGTGCTCTGTCGTTTGATGGTGGGATGGGCGGGCTGACGATCCGTAACAGCCGTTTCAGTGGTAACAGTGCTGACGGGATAGCAGGGGCTGTCAACTTTGATTTTCTGTATTTGCCTGAAGGCTCTGCGATCAGCATCGAAGACAGCAGCTTTAGCGGCAACCAGGTGGCGGTGAGTGAATTTTACAGCGGCCGCTATGCCGGTGGCGCGATTGCGATAAGCGCTGAAAGCGCGGTTGTGCTTGATATCAGGCGTAGCACCTTCAGTGGTAACCAGTCGGAAGATGAAGCAGGGGCAATTTACGCAGTCGGAAATGTTGATCTGACCATCGACTCATCCACGCTGGATGGCAACAGCGCGAGATACGCTGCCAGCGCATTGGGTTTTTACGGAAAGGCACTGTTGGTCAGTCATTCCACCATTACCGGCAACACAGTCACAGCCACAGATGCCAGCAGGTTTAATAACAGCGCACTGTACGCCTACCCTGACGATAATCTGCAGATTACCCATAGCGTCTTCAGCGGTAACAGTGCGGCCGCAGATGACACCGCTGGCAGTCTCTGTAGTGACATCGAATCCAGCTTTTCTACGTCACTGGCTTATACCTATTGGGATGGCCGCACTAAGCCTGTCTGTAAAGAACCAGACACCGACCAGAGCGTGATTACCTCCACCGCCGACCCTCTGTTAGGCGAGCTCGCCGATAACGGCGGTCCTACGCTCACCCGTTACCCGGCATTTAACTCCCCGTTAGTGGATGCCGGTGATGCCAATATTGAAGATGCACCGGCAACGGATCAGCGCGGCAGTGCCCGTATCGACCGCGGTGCTATCGATATTGGCGCGGTGGAGTATGGCAATCTGCCACCTGAAATTACGCTGGCGGCAGAGGACGCTACGCTGACGGTCGGTGATGAGTTCAGCCTGGATGCCAGTGATTTATTTACCGATCCGGAAGGCGACGCCCTTACCTTCGCGATGCAGGGCGCGCCGCAAGGTATCGGAATTGATGCCGGCACAGGTGAGGTATCGGGCACGCTAACCACCGCAGGCACGTTCAACATTACCGTCACAGCAACCGACGAGCTGGGGCTGAGTACTGATGTCAGCTTTACCGTTACCGTGGAAGAAGCGCAGCGCCGGAGCAGCAGCGGCGGTGGCGGCGCAGTTAATCTCTGGTGGTTAATGCCGCTGTTATTGATCCGTCGTCTGAGGAAAAAACAGTACGCCCAATGAGATGCGCAGCGGCAGAATTTCTGCCGCGTTTTTAATTGGATTTAATGCGCCATATTCATGCCGCACGCGTTCGGTTTTTGTTTAGCTCAGGGAACACTGGGTGCAAAAAATCATTCTGGAATTCCGTTTTGAAAGGCATATATTGAGCGCATCGGAACGTAGCACAGTCTGGTAGTGCACTGCCTTCGGGAGGCAGGGGTCGGAGGTTCAAATCCTCTCGTTCCGACCAGACTTTCCTGAGTTGCATTGTTTTTCGATGCATAAAAAACGGAGCCACAGCGCTCCGTTTTTTATTCAATAAATCAGGCTCTGTCGTAAGAACATACAGAGCACGATTTTTCGGTGTGATTTTATTCTTCAAACAAACCTTTCAGCGGCCGCAGTGGCTCATATTCAGCCTGTTGTTTCTGCGCTTTGGCCTGGAAGGTTTTCATCATATCGCCGGGGCGGAACATTCCCGACTGCCAGGTAGCCATGTATTTCAGACTGTCTTCTACGCTGTGGTCACGACTGTAGTTGAGCATTTCTTTGCAGCCGGTTACTGCTAATGGTGAGTTAGCGGCGATCTGACGGGCGATGGTCATGACGCCGTCGAGCAGTGCCTGCTGCGATGCAAATACGTCATTCACAAAGCCTAGTGCTTTTGCTTCTTCAGCAGCAAATTTACGTCCGCTATAGGCCAGTTCACGTACCACGCCCTGAGGCATGAGTTTCGGTAAACGCTGCAGGGTGCCAACGTCAGCGGTCATGCCCAGTTCGGTTTCTTTGATGGTGAAGTAAGCATCTGCTGTGCAGTACCGGGAATCCGCGGCACACACCATATCCAGTGCACCACCGATGCAGCCGCCCTGAATGGCTGCCAGCACAGGAATCCGCACCTGCTCCAGCGATGACAGACTGTCCTGCAGCTCAAGCACCAGACGGCGCAGGGCTTCGCCCATGCGGCCGGGATCGCCACTCATGGGTAACGCTTTCGGATCAGAGAAAACACTCAGGTCCATGCCTGCAGAAAAGTGCTTACCGGTGGATGAAATCACGATCACCCTGGCATCGCCGCTGGCCTCGATAGCGCGCATGCACTGTGGCAGCTCAACCCAGAAGGCTTTGTTCATGGAGTTCAGTTCATCCGGGCGGCTCAGCTGTACGTGGGCAATATGATCTGTGATGTCGACGGTAAAGCATTGGTAAGCGGACATGGGCTTCCTCACACTCTCAACGGGTGATTATTATCAGGATTTATAATGTTGACGGTGTCAAGATAAGTGCAGTGGCAATGCAGGTCAACCAGCCAGACCAGACCGGCCGCAGACGGTTTTCTATTGCCTGATTTCAGCCGCAGGACTGTTTGCGCCATCGGCTTAAGGCATTATGCTAGCCGACCTAATAATTTGAATCTCACCGACGACCGCCACAGAGACCCTTCATGCATAATCCTTTTACCCTGCTCGATTATCAGGCCCGTATTAACGGTGACGCCCTCGCCTGGGCCAACAGCAAAAGTACGCTGACGTTTGCGCAGATACGGGGCGTCGCGGCGCGCATGTCCACCCGCCTGGCAGAGCTTGGAATTCAGACTGGCCAGAGTGTGTTTATCGCCACTCAGCCTGATCTCGACTGGTTGCTGATCTGTGCACTGATGCACCGTGGCTGTATTTCCTGCTCCAGCCACGGTGCCGGTGCCAAAAACCTGCCTTATGAACCGGACTGGATTGTGACCGATAATCCTGCGGTCAGTGGCGACAACGTCATCCGTATTGATCAGCAATGGCTGGCGGATCTGGCGACTTATCCGGCCGATGAGCCCTGCATCAGCTTCGACAGCCCGGAAAGCATCTGCCGTATGGTGATGACCAGTGGTACGACGGGTGTCTCCAAGGTTGCGCCGCTGTCGGTGGATGTCTTTCTCAAGCGCAGCGACAGACTGGTGGGCGATTGGGTCAGCACGCGTGGAGACTCCCTGAACCTTATGCCGCTGTCGACTATTGGTGGTCTCTACAGTGCGGTGTACTCCTGGCGCTCAGGCCGCCCTTATTTTACTTACAGTACGCCAGCGTCAGTGATTGAGGTGATGAAGAAATACCGGCTGGCCTGTCTGACTGGTTCTCCGACCCAGCTGGCGAATTTTCTCGATGGCATTGGTCAGCATCCGGTGACCCTGCCGGACCTGCGTGAAGTCCGCATGGCTGGCAGTGCGGTCAGTCCGCGGCTGGTTAAAGCCCTGAAAAATGCCCTGAAAGTGCATATCTACAGTGTCTATGGCTCTACTGAGACCGGTGGCGTCGGCATGATTCAGCTGCGCCAGCCGAGCGATGTGGAAAAAACTGCCTATGTTCGTCCGGGTGTCGATGTGCAGATTGTCGATGATAACGATGAGCTGCTGCCGGCCGGCAGTGAAGGCCGTGTGCGGGTACAGGGGCCATCCAACATTAATGGCTACCTCGGTGGCGTGAATGCAGAGTCATTCAAGGACGGCTGGTTCTACCCGGGCGACCGTGGTTCTCTGACAGCAGAGGGCCTGCTGACAGTATTCGCCCGTGACGCCGAACTGATCAACCGCGGTGGTGAAAAGGTCAATCCGGTACCTGTGGATAACGCCCTGCTGAATTTCCCCGGCGTGCACGATGCGGCGGTTTTTGGCGTGGAAAATCAGCTGGGCTTTGTTGAAGTGGCCGCGGTTGTGGTGGCCGACAGAGACGTGGATATCCGCCAGCTCGGGCAATCATTGCAGGGCCAGGTCAGCGCAATGGCCATGCCCAAACACTTCTTCCGGGCGGAACAGGTGCTGCGTAATGAAATGGGCAAACCCATGCGTCTGAAAATGGGTGAGATCTACCGCCAGAAGCTGGTTGAGCACGGCGCCAAGGGGTTCTGAATTCTAATTCACCCCATTGCACCTGGCCAGCTATTCGCTGGCCAGAGCCTTTTGCTGCTTCTGGTAGGCGGCTTCGATACTGGCCGGCTCGTAGGGCAGAATTTCCAGATCTTCGCCGGCAGTACGGCGTGTTTTGATAACACCGTTTTCCAGTCCCCAGTCTTCCAGAAAGCGCACACGATCCTGCTGCCAGCGGCACTGTTCCTGATGTGAAGGTACGGTAACAAACTGGTGGGTCTGCTGATTTTCGTCCTGATAAGAAACCGCCAGCCAATTGAGTAACGGCGCTTCGCTGTCAGCATTCAGCAGTACCCAGAATGTACGGTCCATCTTCGGCGGGATAATCAGCTCATCGGCAAGCAGGTGATTCGAGCCGTTACCTGCCGGAGCCGATGCCTGCTTCTTTGAATCGATAATGCTTTGGCCAGCGTAAGCCCCCTTTTCACCCAGCGTCATGACTGCGCCTGTCTTTGCAACCGAATCATTATCAGAGGCCATCATTACCCGTGAAACAGTGCGCACAGCAAGGCGTGCCATGGCAGCATTATGGGTTTCGCGTTTGGCTTTCAGTGACTGGGCATCTGCCCAGGCCAACAGGTCACGGCCGCCGACCACATGGAAGTCTGCGTCTGAGTTGTAAGGAAAGCTGAGTTCAGTGGCGTTCATACGTCGCCACTCAGAGGAAGGGTTGCGGATGGACACCACCAGATAACCAAGGCTGTAACCACACAGGTCATCGCGGAATGATGCCGATACTTCCAGTGGTGGATTATTGCGGTCAGCTTCGCTGACGAAGGTCGCCTCCGGGCCTATCTTATGGCTGGCACAGCCTTGCAAGGTGAGCAGGACCAGACTGGTCAGCAGCGGAAATTTCATTTTCATAGTCACATATCCCTGTATCGGTTACCTGTTTCCGGAACAGCCGGTTATGGTAATTAACAGATGTGACATTAGTGTGAATAACCGGTAAGACTGGGTATGTTGCGCCTGAGGGCTTTGAAACCAGGGGTGTTGAAACTGATGGTGTTGAAACTGAGGGTGTTGAAACTGAGCGCGTTGAAAGCGTGGCTGCTGACACCGCGGCTGCTCTGGTAGTATAAAGCCCAGAAATAATAAACAGGCTCCACTATGCACAAGATCAATCTTTCCCGCGTCGATCTGAATCTGTTTGTGGTGTTTGATGCCATTTACCGCGAAGGCAATCTTACCCGCGCCAGCGAGCAGCTGAGTCTGTCGCAGCCGGCGGTGAGTCATGCGCTCAACCGTTTGCGTGAACGCTTTGATGATCCGCTGTTTGAACGGGCGGGCAAAGGCATGACACCAACGCCATTGGCCAAGGCGATCATTCCCCGGGTGCGGGCAGCGCTGCAGGATCTCGAATCGACCCTGACTGAAGGGCTCAACTTTGATCCGTCGGGCTCTGAGCGGGTATTCAGTATAGCTTCCCGTGATGTGATGGAAGCCAGTGTGCTGCCGCGTCTGATGGCGTCGCTGCAACAGCAGGCTCCGGATATTCAGCTGCGCAGTGTGCGACTGCCCAGGCGGGATATGGAAAGTGCGCTGGCGGCCGGCACGGTGGATTTTGCTGCTGATGTCCTGCTGCCGGTATCGGATGCCATCGAACATCAGCTGATCGGCAATGAACAGCTGGTGGTGGTTATGGCCGCAGAACATCCGCTGGCACATCAGCCGTGGGATCTGGAGGCCTATCTCAGTGCCCGCCATGTACTGGTTTCCAGTCGCAGTGAAGGTCCGGGCGTGGAAGATTTTGCTCTCAGCCGCAGTGGTCAGGCCAGGCGCGTTGCTCTGCGTTGTCAGAATTATTTTGCTGCCATGCAGGTGGTGCGCGGTACGCATCTGCTGCTGACTCTGCCGGACAGTTTTGCCCGCAGAATCGCCGCTGAAGCGGATATCTGTGTGCGTCCTCTTCCCCTGGAACTGGCGCCACTGGAGCTGCATCTGTACTGGCATCAGAAGTCATCCCGCGACCCGGCGGTGATGTGGCTGAAAGATCAGATCCTTGCTTTACCTCTGGCCACAGATCTTTGAAAACCAGACCTCTCAAACCCAGGCCTCTGAAACCCAGACCTCTGAAGCCCGTACCTCTTTAGCCCAACTTTGAAGCCCAACTTTGAAGCCCAACTTTGAAGCCCAACTTTGAACCAGCATGGCCGCCCGCTTATCAGGGCACAGACAGCGAATAATCCGAGCTGGCGTTAATCGCTGAGTTATTCCAGGTTTTGCCATCGCTGAGGATGGCACTGAGGCTGTAACTGTTGCTGCTGGCAGTGGCTGAAAACGTGGCATTCAGAGTATTGGCTGTCGCTTCCTGCACCAGCAGGTAGTTAGTGCTGCTGGTGTTGCTGCCAGTGGAGTACAGCTGGTAATAACCCACACTGTTTTCTCCTGCCACTGTCTGCTGGCTGACCTGCAGCGCGGCCAGTCCCTGTTGCGCAGTGCTTTGCGCTAACAGCAGCAGCGCCGGTTCGGCCATCGGCTGAGCACAGGTCTGGGCCTGGCTCAGCTCACGCAACTGGCGAATACACCAGACGGCATCGTTACTTTCACTGATGGTTTCCGGTCCATAGGTCATATTCAGAGTGTGGCTGCCCAGTGAACTCACTGCGGCAGAAATCTTCACCGCTGTTGTGCTCTGGCTGAGGAAGCTGATGCTCTTGCGTTCGTTATCGTAGCGGAAGTCGCTGAGCGTGGTGCCGCTCATGCGGCTGTTACTGTCGAGCGAAAACTGCGGTGCTTCCGCTGCGGTAGCAACACTGCCGGCACTGAACAGCGGCAGTGGGAAGGTGCCACTGGTATCACCCAGCGCGACAAACTCCGCCGCCAGACAGGAGGCTGCTTCAGGGCCAGAGCCCGTATCGCGGATCACAAACACAAACTTGTTCCAGCTTTCTGTCCACTCCCGGTTGCCTGATGCTGTGCTGTCATCCCGTTGCCGGGCGACTTTATGCATCAGCACCCAGGTGCCGGTGAGGTCACTGTTGAGATCGGTTCGTTCGCTGAAGCTGCTGATATCGTAAGTGCTTTCGCTGCCCGTGTTCCCCAGGCTGATGGTCGGCCCGGCGGGCAATGGTATGGCTGAGTCCGTGTTCCAGTTGCAATCCGGGTCGTTGTTCGATGATGCATCGTTGTTCTGCGGCGGATTGGCGTTGCCGTCCTGATCGTCGTTGCTGTCCGGATTTTCATCGCCGGAATTGCCTGAGCCGGGAGCGTTTGCCGGTGGGCTGGTTTCTGAGCCGGATGAGTCATTCTGCAGGCAGCCACACAGCAGCAGCGGCAGCAGACAAATAAGCATGCGGGGCACGGGCGTTACCTGTATTGAGTGTTTGTTATTGTTATGCAGACATCAGGGTCGCGGAGTGGTCAGGCTAAACCGGTACGAAGGTTCTGTAAACTGTTGTTATCTGTGTTGTTGTCTGTGTTAGCGCCCGGAGTCAGGAGAGCAGAGTAAGGGAGGCCGATAACCGGGTGGAAGCGGTGCCGGCACCGCTTCCTGATGTGTTACCAGCTCTTATAAGGCAGGAATTTACCGTTCAGGGTCAGCAGCACGCGGTCGCCTTTCGGATCTTCGACCTTGTCGACTTCCATGGAAAAGTCGATGGCACTCATGATGCCGTCGCCGAATTTTTCCTGAATCACTTCTTTCAGGGTTTCGCCGTAAACGCCGACGATTTCGTACAGGCGATAAATCAGTGGGTCGGTTGGCACTGCCTGATCCCAGATTTTGGTTGGGTAGGCTTCCAGTGCCGCGCAGACTTCCACACCCAGGCCCAGATACTCGCTGATGGCTTTGGCTTTTTCAGCGGGTGCGCTGTTCATACCCAGACAGGCGGACGTCAGCCACACAGGTGACATACCCAGGTCAGTGCCCATTTTTTCCCAGCTCAGACCTTTCTCAAGTTTGGCGGCGATGATGGTCTCGGTCATGGTTACTTTATCCATCAGAATTCTCCTCGTTTGATTATTTGTTATCGGCAGGGCTGCTGCGCTTCAGGCGCGCTTGCCATGCGCTTTTGTGGTGCGCACTGGTCGTGCAATCTGCGCTGTCATGTGGGTGAAGCGCAGGGTCAGGCGACTTTTTTGCCTGGCTGATGGCAGATTGCAAAGCAGGTGCCAGAGCGCGCGATTTTAGTGGCCTGACTGTGGGAAAAGCCGGGATTGCTCGACAAAGTGTTTAATAATCAATGGGTTAGTAACTGTACGCCAGTGCCTGGCTGATTACAGATACAGAGGGAACAGGTGGGCTGCCGTTTCAATCACGATGGCGTGACGCCGGGCCAGACGGGCGTGATCCTGATCGTAGCCTCCGCCGATCACGGTGAGCACCGGAATATGACGGCTGAGGCAATGACGCAGTACCAGCTCATCGCGTTCACGCACACCATTGAGGGTAATGTTGAGGTGACCGAGCACGTCGTGTTCCCAGACATCGGCGCCAGCATCGAACAGCACCAGATCCGGCTGCTGTTCATCGAGCAGCTGCAGCAGGGTTGCTTCCACCACGCTGAGATAGGCGTCATCGGCCAGCCCTGTGTCCAGACCGACATCCAGATCGCTGGCGGATTTGCGGAAGGGGAAGTTTTTCTCGCAGTGAATGGAACAGGTAAAAGCCCGTGGCTCATTGGCCAGAATCGCGGCACTGCCATCCCCCTGATGCACATCCAGATCGAAGATCAGCACCTTGTTGACTTCGCCCGTACTGAGCAGGGTCAGCGCGGTGTACGCCAGATCATTGATAATGCAGAAGCCTGAACCGAAATCGTAGTGAGCGTGGTGGGTGCCGCCGGCGAGATGGCTGGCCATGCCGTATTCCAGTGCCAGTCTTGCACTCAGTAGTGTGCCATTGGGCGCCGTGAGAGTACGGTCGACCAGCCCCTGACTCCAGGGCACGCCGACTCTGCGCCAGGCTTTCGTATCCATGCTCTGGCCGCACAGTTCATCAAGATATTGCGGACTGTGGGCAATGGTCAGATCAGTGGTGGTTGCCATGGCTGGTGTGAACAGATTATGTCTGCCGATCAGTCCCTGCTGTTGGCAGTAGTCGTGCAGGCGCACGAACTTGGACATCACGAAGCGGTGGTTCTCCGGGAAGGGGCAGGAATAGTTCGGATGGTAAACCAGTGGCAGCACAGCGGATCTTGTTTCAGGCAGTCTGTAACAGACTATTCTGCCTCAGCTGGCTGATAAATTCCTCTTCTGCCAACGGTTTACTGAACAGGTAGCCCTGATACTGGAAGCACTGGCGTGCCTGCAGATACAGTCGCTGGTCCTCGGTTTCCACCCCTTCGGCGATGATGTCCATATTGAGGCTGCGCCCCATCTGAATGATGGAATCGACAATCCGCGCCGGTTGCGACAGTTCGATAATGTCGGTAATAAACGAGCGGTCGATTTTCAGCTTGTCCAATGGCAGGTTCTGCAGATAACTCAGCGACGAATAGCCGGTGCCGAAATCGTCCAGCGCAAACGTCAGCCCGTTCTGGTGCAGGGCTTTCATTTTGTCGCGGATGATTTTCTTGTCCCCGAGGAAGATGCTCTCGGTGATTTCCAGTTCCAGCAGTTCAGGCTGTAACCGGTAAACCTCCAGGCAGTCAGCCACCAGGGATTCAAAGTTCGGGTCCATAAACTGTGCCGGGCTGATGTTCACCGCCAGGCGGCTGAAACTGCGCGGCAAGATATTACTCTCCTGCCAGCGCTTCAGGCAGCGACAGCTTTCCTCCAGAATCCAGCGCCCTAACGGGATGATAAGGCTGGTCTCTTCGGCGGCGGCGATGAAGATATCCGGTCTGACCGGGCGGCCGTGGTTATCCCAGCGGCACAGGGCTTCGGCTCCGGTGATATGACCGTCACTGTTGTACTGCGGCTGGAATACCAGCGAGAACTCTTTGTCATTGATCGCCTGGTGCAGATCATTGAACAGGTTCAGTTTATCCTGGGTCTGTTGCTGCATGTTTTCGGTATACAGGCTGATATCGTTCCGCCCCTGCCCTTTGGCGTAATACATCGCGGTGTCTGCCTGACGGATCAGGTCGCTGGCGTCCTGCTGACCAAAGGGATACAGGGAAATGCCGATACTGGCCGACAGATGGAAGTTCTGAACATCCAGGCGGAACGGCTCCCGTATGGTGTTCAGCAGGCGACCTGCGCATTCGTTGGCGACGGTCGCCGCAGCTTCCGGGGTATCGGACAGTTCATCGAACAGCACCAGGAATTCGTCGCCACCAAGACGCGCAGTGAGGTCTTCTTCGCGTACGGCGTTGAGCAGACGACTGCCCATTTCAATCAGCAGACTGTCGCCCACCGGATGACCGAGGGAATCGTTGATGTTCTTGAAGTGGTCGAGGTCGATGAAGAGTACGGCACCAAATTTACCGATACGGCGCGCGTGGGCCATTTTCTTCTCGATGTGCAGCAGCGCGAAGCGGCGGTTAGCCAGGTTGGTCAGCGGGTCGAAGTTGGCCTGATATTCGATCAGCTGCTGTTTGCGTTTCACTTCGCTGATGTCGCGGATCAACCACAGCACCCCGCTGGTGACGACGTGCTGCACATCGGATTCATCCAGCAGTGGTGTCATACGCGATTCGATAAAGAAATCGCCGTGACGGAATTCAACAATGACCGTGTCCTGGGTTGTTACTGCCTGATGGCGGCAATGTTCAAGACGGTCAGCCTCATGATGCTTCACCCAGCAGTTAAACTGCTCGCCGATCAGATCCCGGTTCAGCTCACGGATGGAACTTTCGTGGTTACCGTAACGGCTGCGCACCCGGCCGTTATTGTCGATCAGCAGCGCCACATCCGGGAAGGCCCGGGTAAAAGCCTGATCGCGCATGTACTGGTCATGCACCTGCTGCATGGTGTGCTGCAGGTGGCGGCTGAGGCTGTTGAAAGCGGATTCGAGCTGGGAAAATTCCTGCGATGCGCGGCTGTGGATAACGCTGCCCAGATGGCCATCGCGCAGTGAGCGGGTAAAGCCAACCAGGCGGTTCAGCGGGCGCATAACTTCGCGCTGAATAATCTGCTTCAGGCCCAGTGCGTACAGCACCAGCAAGCCAAGCAGCAGCCCGGCACGCATGATTGTCTGGCGCACCACTTCTTCGTACTGGTAGCTGGCATCGTAGTGCGCAATCAGCCAGCCCTGCTGACTGCTGCGCAGTTTGCCGGTGCGGATACTGACCGGCAGCAGCGCATAAAAATCGGTACCGTCCTGCACTGCCTGATAGCGGTTACTGCTCAGATCCAGCCCGGCAGGCACTTTCTCAGGCTCAAAGGTCTGGCCGATTTCTGCCCGGCGGGTGGACAGGCGAACAGAATCACCGATAACCAGACACAGGTGGCGCACGTGATAGCGGGTCGACATCTGCGTCAGAGCGCGGTCGGCAAGAGGCCAGTCGTTACTGAGCAGTTGTGACTGCATGGTCTGATTAAGACCGGTCAGCTCAGCTTCCATTTTGTTCATCCAGCTGCTGCTGTACTGGCTGGTCAGGCCCTGATAGAGGAAGTAACTGATCGCCAGCGACGTTATCCCCAGTGCGAGGGTGGTCCACAGGGTCAGTACATGACGCAGCGAGTAAGAGCGGCTGGCCATCATGGCTGTTGCTCCACGAAATAGGGGTAACTGATTTCATTGACGAACAGGTGCTGGTCCAGCAGCTGATAGCGCAGCATGATGTCAATCAGCTGATGGGCGTTACGCTCTATTTGCGAAGGGGATTCGCGCAGCATGCTCAGGTTGTGTTTGCGGTCTGGCAGTTCGAGGCCATCGAACATGTGAGGAATATCATCCGCAGCCAGCCCGAGGCGCTGATTCATGATCTGATAGGACTGCTGTGGCTGGTCGATAATCTGCTGGCGTGCTTTAAAGTAAGCTTCCACCAGAGTTTTCAGCTGATGATCAAAGGGCTCCAGCGCACTGCGCTGAACGGCCAGAACATCAACGATCTGGCCCTTAATCGCCGAGCTGTCAAACAGCCGGACTGCGCCGGCCTGAGCCAGTTCAGTAGCATAGGGCTCAAAGGTGACGGCGGCATCAATATGGCTGTCGCGCCATTGCTGCGTATGGGTATTGAGAGGCGCCGGAACAATCTGCACGTCATCCACATCCAGGCCGGCGTGATCCAGCGCAGCCTGCAGTATCAGTGCGCCAAGAGCGGTTATTTCAACGGCGATCTTCCTGCCTTTCAGATCCTGCAGGGTACGGATCTCCGGGCGCGCCATAATCACATCGGCGCCATCGGAAATATCAAAAATCAGCAGCACCACCAGGTCCTCACCGTCGGCCATCAGGGTCAGAACCTCGTCCAGGGTTAATGCGGCGGCTTCTATATGGCCCAGACTCATGGCGCTCATCACATCGGTGGCGGATGGCAGCTCAATCAGACGGACAGCGTCTTCGGACAGGTAGCCCTGTTCGCGGGCCAGATACAGGGGTTCATAGCCCGGCCAGACATTGGTACCCACACGTAACGGATGGGGTGTCTGTTCACAGGCACCCAGTAAAAAAGATGAAAACAGCAGAATCAGTGCAGGCAGTTGGCGCACAGCGACCTCAGGCAAATGACAATCTTACTAAGATTAGCAGTCAGTCCTGCATTTGCCGGGCATTCACGGCAGAAATTGCTCTGCGTCTATACCAAGGGCTAATAGTCTGCTTTGTTCAGGCGTGGTCAGCTGTTAAGCCACTGACAGGAGGTGGCAGCATGGCCAACAAAAATAAAAAAATGACGCAAAACTCCGCAAAAAACGCCGGTACTCAGGCAGGCGCGGACAACCAGAGTGCACCAACAAGTCGCTTCGAGAAAATTTTCTATCGCTATCTGGCCTGGTTCCCGGTACTGGTGTTACCCATGCTGGTGGTGGAAATGTTCAAGGCAGGCGATTACGCCATTGGCGGCATCATAGGTGTGATGCATGCGATTCTGGTATTCCGCTTTGTGCAGGTGATGAACATCGGCCAGTGGTTTAAAAAAAAGCCGGCGATTAGTCAGAGCTGAAGCCCGCTGATTATTCATCTGCACAGCGTGAAAACTGCTGTAAAAGCAGGAACAAAAACAGCGGCCTGAGCCGCTGTTTTTACTGTTGCCGCAAATAGCTTAAGAGCAGAACTCAGCGCTGGGTCAGTGCTGTTTTCGCCCGGGCTGCAGCCGCACGTACCTGATCCGGCGCGGTACCACCAATGTGGTTACGGGCTGCGACGGAGCCCTCCAGTGTCAGTACGTCAAACACGTCTTCAGTGATTTCGCCGGAGAACTGCTGCAGCTCTTCCAGTGTCATTTCACTCAGATCCTTACCACTCTGCACGCCATAAGCCACGGCTTTACCAACGATTTCGTGGGCATCGCGGAACGGGATACCTTTGTGTACTACGTAGTCAGCGAGGTCGGTAGCGGTGGAGAAACCACGACGCGCCGCTTCACGCATATCGTCTTTGCGTGAGATCAGGTTCGGTACCATATCGGCGAAGGCACGCAGAGAGTCACGCAGGGTATCAACAGTGTCGAACAGCGGCTCTTTGTCTTCCTGATTGTCTTTGTTGTACGCCAGCGGCTGGGATTTCATCAGCGTCAGCAGGGAAATCATGTGGCCGTACACCCGGCCGGTTTTGCCACGCACCAGCTCTGGCACGTCCGGGTTTTTCTTCTGCGGCATGATGGAAGAACCGGTGCAGAAGCGGTCTGGCAGATCAATAAAGCGGAACTGCGCGGAAGCCCACAGCACCAGCTCTTCGGAGAAGCGCGACAGGTGCATCATGATCAGGGACGCCGCGGAACAGAATTCGATGGCGAAGTCGCGGTCGGAAACCGAATCCAGGCTGTTCTCAGTCGGTGCATCAAAGCCCAGCAGTTCCGCTGTGTAGTGACGGTCGATCGGATAGGTGGTACCGGCCAGTGCCGCAGCGCCCAGAGGCAACTGATTCATGCGCTTGCGGAAGTCCATCAGGCGGCTGAAGTCGCGTTCCAGCATGGCGTTCCAGGCCAGCAGATGATGGCCAAAGGTCACCGGCTGTGCGGTCTGTAGGTGAGTGAAGCCCGGCATAATGGTGTCGGCTTCTTTTTCTGCCAGCTCAACCAGCCCCTGCTGCAGGCGGGTCAGTTCTGCTGTGATGGTATCGGTTTCATCACGCAGGTAGAGGCGGATATCGGTGGCCACCTGGTCGTTACGGGAACGGCCGGTGTGCAGTTTTTTACCTGTGATGCCGATCTTTTTGGTCAGTGCTGCTTCGATGTTCATGTGCACATCTTCCAGCTCCACCGACCACTCGAAATCACCGCGTTCGATCTCGATACGGACTTCTTCCAGGCCGCGGATAATATCGTCGCGTTCCTGTTCGCTCAGAACGCCGACTTTGCACAGCATTTTGGCGTGGGCAACCGAACCCTGGATGTCCTGACGGTACATGCGCTGATCAAAATCGACGGATGCCGTGTAGCGGGCAACGAAAGCATCGACAGGTTCAGAGAAGCGGCCACCCCAGGAGGAGTTGGTAGAAGATGAATCAGACATGAAAACCCCGGTATTCTGCTGTGCGTGTGTGATAAACGGCGCGGATTATAGCAATGACGCGTCCGCTCTGTCGCCCGCTTCGTGACCCAGGCCCTTGCTCTGCGGGCGACTGCAGGCGAGACTAACCGTACGGAATAAACCGGTTGATCAGGACGATTGTGCTGTGGGCGCATCTTCAGATTTACAGCAGCAGAAGCAGGAACAGAAACGGGCGCAACAGACGCAGCAGCGTCTGCTCGATGCTTTTTTCCTGCCCGACCTGTGCAATACCCGGGCGGTACTCATTCTGTTGGCCGTCAGTGAAGGTCTGGTGCTGGCACTGAACCTGATGGAAGGCCCGTTGCTGGAATTTTCCTGGCAGCGTTTCAGTGTTATGTCGCTGTTTGTGCAGTGGGTGTGCCTGCTGTCGGTGGCCGGGCTGTGTCAGCTGCGGGCGCTGCTGGTGCGGCTGTCAGTGGCCGTGGCATCTGTGGTCGCCGTGCTGTTTATTAATTTGGTGACCTTTCTGGTCAGCCTCAGTGGCGAACTCCAGTGGCCGCTGGACAGCCCCGGCGTCGACTGGCCATGGCTGATCCGCAACCTGCTGATCTGCAGTATTTTTGCAGCGCTGGCGCTGCGCTACTTTTACGTACAGAGTCAGTGGCGGCTGAAAGCGCAGGCGGAACTGACGTCGCGGCTGGCAGCACTGCAGGCGAATATCCGCCCGCACTTTTTCTTTAATACACTGAATACCGTGGCGTCGCTGATTATGGTGGACCCGGATAAGGCCGAAACCATGCTGCTCGATCTGGCGCAGCTGTTCCGCGCGGTGCTGAAGAACGATAACGCGCTGGTATCGCTGGCTGAAGAGATCGAACTGGGGCGGCGCTATCTGGACATTGAACAGGTCCGGCTGGGCGACCGCCTGCAGGTAGAATGGCAGTTGCCGGGGCAGATTCCGCCGTTAAAAGTACCGCAGCTGGTGTTGCAGCCCTTGCTGGAAAACGCGGTTTATCATGGTATTCAGCCCAATCCGGAGAGCGGTACTATCACCGTCTGCCTGGAACAGGATGGCGCTCAGCGCTGGCAGCTGAGCATTACCAATACCCTGCCCGCACAGCGTGGTGGACGAACCTCTCATCAGGGCAATGGCATTGCGCACGCCAATATCCGTGCGCGGCTGCAGGCGCAGGATGAGGTCGCTGACCTGCGCACGGAAGAAGCTGACAACGAATACAGAGCCCGGCTGCTGTTGCCGCAGCGGGCTGAAGGTGCAGAAGGTGCAATGGACAAGGCAATGGAGAAAACCGCATGAGTTACCGTGTGCTGCTGGTGGACGATGAACCCCTGGCACGGGAACGGCTGAAACGCCTGTTACTGGAACATGATGATTTTGACTGTGCCGGCGAAGCCGCTAACGGCGATGCGGCGCTGTCCTGGCTGGCGCTGCATCAGGCCGATCTGGTGCTGCTGGATATTCAGATGCCGGGGATGAGCGGGCTGGAAACCGCCGCAGAGATCATTAAGCGCGACAACGCACCGGCGATTGTTTTCTGCACCGCGTATGACGAACACGCGTTGCAGGCATTCGGCGTAAAAGCCATTGATTACCTGCTTAAGCCAATCCGTAAGGAAGACTTTTCCCGTGCTTTGCAGCGTGCGGTGGAATGGCTGGGAACGCGGCCACAGCAGAATGAAGAAGCATCGGCGGGTGTGCGTACACACCTGAGTGCGCGCACACATAACGGTCTGCAGCTGATTCCACTGGACGATGTGCTCTACTTTTACGCCGATCAGAAGTACGTCAGCGTGCGCCATACCGGTGGCGAAACCCTGATTGATGATGCTCTGAAACAGCTGGAGGATGAGTTTGACGGACGGTTTGTACGTGTGCACCGCAGTGCGCTGGTTGCCCGTGACCGCATCGAGCGTCTGGTCGCCCAGCAGGGTGGCGGCCACAAGGTCTATCTGCGTGGGCTGGAGGAAGGTGTTGCCGTCAGCCGACGCCATCTGGCTGAGGTCAAACGGGTGATGAAAGGCATGTGAAGATTTCTTTCTTCACAGTAAAAAACGCCGACAAAGCGGCTTATCTGTGTCGCACTCGGGGCGGATGCTCCATATAGTGAAGTCAGTACCGGAGTGGGCGCGCAGCGCCTGCTCTGCTGATTTTCCGGCAACAGGCAGTATGTTATGAAAACCATTCTTTCCGTATCGGCACTGGCCGGTCTGCTCATTACCCTGATTTACAGTCTCAGTACCGCGGCGGTGTCCGGGCACAATGTCGCCACCGGTGAAGCCATTCATCTGGCAGGCTGGCAGGCCATTTACGTGTTCATCAACGATAAAGGTCTGCATGCGTATATCTTCAGCCTGCTGCCGGTGTTCCTGTCATTCAGCGCGATTATTGCCTTCACCTGGCACTTTATCCGCCGTAAGCGACAGCGCAGCCTGGAAGCCTGAGCGAAGGCAGCCGGGCAAAAACGCATACGGTTAAGCGCGGTCAGTTCAGGGGTCTATACTCAGGGCAGACTCCTGTGACCCACTCTGTGACGGGAGCATCGCCCCTCAGGAAACAGGGATACCATGGCCGGATTAAGAATAATAATGATCGCTCTGCTGAGCTGCCTGTGGGCTGTACCGTCAGCAGCTCTGAATCTCAGTCAGGCGGAGAACCGTCTGCTTGAGTACGGAGAGGTCCGTTATTTTTTTGATGATCAGGGTCTTACTGCGGAGCAGGTCATGGCTGCCGTGGATACCCTTGACTGGCAACAGGCGTCTTCAGCATTACTGACTCCGCCGCGCAGCCGTCACCCTGCCTGGATTCTTCTCGATATACACAACGACACTGAAGACGCCGCATTCCGGTTGCTGGAACTGCGTTGGACCAACCTGCGTGAGGTGGTGTTTTACCAATACGACAGCACCCATGGTGAGCTGATTGAACTGCGCGCCGGGTTGCAGTACGGGCCGGAAGTGCGCTACCGGCACGAGGCCAGTATCTCCTTTCCGCTGATTGTTGAAAAAGGCGAGACCACGCAGGTGTTGTTGAAGGTTTTCACCTCCTATAACTACCTGCTGCCCATTTATCTGTGGGATGAGCGTGGCTATGACGAATTTCAGTTGGGGCATTACAGTCTGTATGCCTTTCTGTTCGGCATTATGGCGGTTATGTTCTTTTACAACATGGCACTGTGGCTGTTTACCCGCGACGCTATGTATCTGATCTACTCGTCTTACCTGCTGTCCATTACCTTTTTTGTTCTGGCGTCGAGTGGCATAGGGGAGCATTTGCTGTGGGGGAATTATCTCTGGTTCCGTCTGCATGCCTATGGCATGGCGGCTATGATCAGCTTTGTTACCGCCTCACTGTTTCTGCGCTATTTCCTCAAATTGCCGAAAAAAGGCGGCTGGCCGCTGCATCTCAACAACATTCTGCTGGTTTATTGGGGAGCTGTTCTGCTCCTCTATCTGACGGGAACTGAGCCTGAGGTTCTGAAAACTGAGCTGATGTCTCTGGTTTCCACCCTGTGCAGTCTGATCACCGGGGTCTATCTGGCGCTACGGGGCAGCCGTTCCGCGCTGATTTTCTCCGCCGCCTGGTCGAGCGTTATTCTCGGTACGGTTATTTACATCCTGATGCTGCGCGGCGTTCTGCCGTTTAACGGCTTCACTCAGTATGTGCAGTTGTTTGGCTTCGTGCTGGAAATCGTACTGCTGTCCTTCGCTCTGGCCGAGCGGATTAATCAGGAGCGGCGGTTGCGTGAAAATGCTCAGAATGATCTGTTGCTGGTGCAACAGGCTCACAGCAGGGATCTGGAACAGCGCGTCAATGAACGTACCGAGGAGCTGGAGCGTGCTACCCGCGAATTGCAGAGTGCTAACCGCGAACTGCAGGTACTGAGTGTTACCGATGCCCTGACCGGATTGCACAACCGCCGCTATTTTGATGATGTACTGAATCAGGAAATTTACCGTTCCCACCGGCTGAATCAGCGGCTGGCCATGTTACTGGTGGATATCGATCACTTTAAACAATTCAATGATGACCACGGCCATCTGGTGGGCGACCAGTGCCTGGTCAGTGTTGCGCGCACCATGAAAGAGGTTTTCCCGCGAGAGTTTGATTTTGTCGCCCGTTACGGTGGAGAGGAATTCGCCATCATTCTGCCCGGACTGGATGAGCAGGAAGCGGCGGCAAAGGCCGAAGAACTGCGTGCCCGGATTGCTGATCTCAGTCTGCGCTGCGGTGGCTCTGTGTTGTCTGTGACCGCCAGTTTTGGTGCGGTCAGTCTGATCGCGGACAGTAACACCGCGGCGAAAGACGTGACTGATATGGCTGATAAAGCCCTTTACTGCGCCAAGGATGATGGACGCAACTGTGTGCGGGTTTTTTCACCGGCGGTGAGTTGATATCTGACATAAACGACTCCCCTGCTACCGTCTCAACGTCCGTATGATCGGCTATTCCATAATAAGAAAAACTCACCCGGGGCGCGTTATGAAATTCCTGTTGAAATTACTTTTGCTGCTGGCTGTGATTGCCGTGGCTTATCTGCTGCTGGTACCGGCACCCATTAACTCTGTTGCTGTTCAGGTCAGCCAGCCGCTTATGTTCAGCGGCCCTCTTGCCGTTAACGATCGTCTGCAGTCAGCCGAGCTGATTTCATTGCCGGCCGGGCAGTCTGGCGGTGAAGACATCGCCCGTGACCCGCTTGGCTGTCTGTATACCGGCACCGAAGACGGATCCGTAATGCGCAAGTGTCCTTATTCTGACTGGGAAGTGCTGCTTAATACCCACGGCCGCCCACTGGGTCTGCATTTTGATGCCAGCCAGAATCTGATTATCGCGGATGGTGAAAAAGGTCTGCTGAGTATGAGCCCGGCCGGCAAATTAACGGTACTGGCCGATCACTTTAATGGTCAGAGACTGGGAGTGGTTGATGATGTCGATATCGGGGCCGACGGCACCATTTATTTTTCTGATGCCAGCAATCGCTATGCGCTGAAAGATATTGTGCACGACGTGCTTGATGGACGTTCTTCCGGCCGTTTATTCGCTTTTGATCCACAGACCAGCTCCCTGACCCTGCTCAGTGGTGGGCTGGCATTCGCCAATGGCGTAGCCGTGTCTGCCGATCAGAGTTATGTGCTGGTTAATGAAACCTTCCGCTACCGTATCCGCAAAGTGTGGCTGAGCGGAGATAAAGCCGGACAGGATGAAATCATCACAGACAACCTGCCGGGAATGCCGGATGGCATTGCCCGAGCGCCGGATGGCAGCTATTGGGTGGCGATGTACGGCCTGCGGCCAAAGTTAGTGGACGCAATTCATGACCAGCCCTGGCTGAAAAACCTGCTCGCCCGTTTGCCTGAGTCTCTTGCGCCTGTGCCCAAACCTTACGGTTTTATTCTGCAGATTGATGCGTCGGGAAAAATACTGCGCAGCTATCATGATCAGGCAGCGGTAGCGATGGGAGGGATAACGTCAGTGCAGCCGGAAGCTGATGGTCTCTATCTGGGGACGCTGCACATGGGCCGAATCGGTAAGCTGAGCTTCTGAGGAAGCTCAGCTTAAAAAAGCGCAGTGTCAGCGCCTGTTAATGGGCTGTCTGACCACCGTCGACCAGATATACCTGACCAGTCGCAAAGCTTGCTGCATCAGAACACAGGAATAACACCATGCCGGACATTTCTTCCGGTTTCGCCGCGCGGCCAATCGGACTGTTGGCCATTAAAGCATCAACGAATTTTGGATCATCCAGCCAGCGTTTGGTCATGGCGGATTCAACCAGGCCTGGTGCCAGAGTATTTACCCGGATACCCTGAGTTGCATAATCCAGAGCTGCGGCACGACCCAGACCGACCACGCCATGTTTGGCGGCGACGTAGGGTGCCATACCCGGATCGGCGACCACGCCAGCCACGGAGGCAGTATTCACAATGGCGCCGCCGCCACTTTTCAGCATCGCCTGAATTTCATACTTCATGCAGTTAAATACGCCTTTCAGGTCGACCGAAATAATGCAGTCAAAATCGTCTTCTGTCTGTTCAGCCAGAGGTGCCGTTGGCGGCAGCAGACCGGCATTATTGAATGCGGCGTCCAGTTGGCCGAATTGTTTCACTGCCTGATCAACCAGGTTGGCAACCGCTTTGCCATCGGACACGTCGGTTTTAACGAACAGGGACTGAGCGCCGAGCTCTTTGATTTCTGCTGCGGTTTCCTTTGCCCGTTCGTCCACGTCACCAATAACAACGTTGGCCCCCTGCCCGGCAAAAGCCAGTGCAGTGGCTTTACCTATACCGGTTGCAGCGCCGGTTACGATGACGGTCTTGCCTTCATAATTCAGTAGATTCTTACTCATCTTACGCACTCCTTGTTTGATCAGTTTTCCCGGCAACGATTGCTCAGCAGGGACAGTTTTACATCACAAAGTAAGACGGCGGCAGGCACGATTAGTTGAAAGTGGAACGCAATGTTCAGCAATACTTCTGGCACAGAGGATGCAGCCAGCAGAATTGGCGCTGGAACAAAACAGCCTGAAAAAGGAAAGAAAGAAGCTAAAAAGAAGGCCAGAAAGAAGGGTAGAAAGAAGGGT
>NZ_DJIO01000159.1:0-6283 GCF_002433655.1 Thalassolituus sp. UBA6592
TCAAGTCTTAAGTGAACAGCATTGGGGCTTGCCCGGGTTTTTTATATCTCCGTGTTGCACGGCTGCTACTTGTTGGTGGCGTCTGATAATGATGACGACATATCGACGCTCACAGAAAATTGACCGCCATTGGCATGTCTTTCCACTGTCAGTTGCCAGTTCAGCCGTTCACAGATCCGTTCAACAATGGTCAGGCCGTAGCCATAATGTTTATCCTGATTATGCTTGCCATTCTCTTTGTTTGGAGAATGATCAGGTAAGTCTGACGTTGGGTTGGTGACGGTCAACCGGGCCTGAGTGCAGGTAACCTCTATCATGCCATTGCTGTAGCTGAGTGCATTGCGCAACAGGTTATTAAGCATAATAAGGACGAAGCTCTGTGGTGCGCATATATACAGTTCGTCAGGGATATTGGTTTTAAAAAGTGACTGGCCGGTGCAGTGCTCAGCTGTTGGCTCTGATAACAGACACGGCGCAGGTTGCAGCTTTGCCGCCTCACCGATTTGTTGATGCAACTGGACAGAGAGGTTTACCCGGTCGTAATGTTGGCTGTCTATATGATCAAGGCCGAGCAGTAAAAATGTATCGGTTAATAAGCGGATATCCTGCGCTGCCTGAGCAATGCGAATGGCGGCCTTATAACCTGGCTGACCATCACTGATACAACGGTTGATGAGGTCGGCAGACCCCTGCAATACCATAAGTGGGGTGCGGATTTCATGGGCGGCAAATCGACTGAATTCCTGTTCGCGGCGGAAATAACCGGCAATCTGACGTTTGCTGTCGCTCAGGGCCTGTTCAATGCGGTAGATTTCCTCATAGGGAGACTCTGCACCAAAATCCGGTTGGTCTGGTGGCATCTGCTGTATTTTTTTTCCAAGCTGCTGCAGTGGCCAGGCAAACTGACGCACCAGATAAGCACCATAGGTAATCATTAATAGCAGCACTGCGGTGCTGGTAATAAGACTGGCAATATGAAGTTTTTCTTCGTAAGGATCGAGATAATCATCGGCGTTATCTTTAAACACGATGTACAGCAGGCCGTTACCGGATGGGTCCTGGCGGATCAGGAAGTGCTTGTCTTCAGGCCCCAGCTGGTGTTCAAAGAAGCCCGGTTTTGTATAGGAGCTGAGCCAGGCAGGGATACCACTGTTGGAACGATAGATATCAAATTCCGCTGGATTAGGGCGATAAGAAAATGACTGTGTTTGCCGGTATTCATTTTCCAGCATATTGGCTTCTGCATCCAGCCAATGGTGCAGGCTGATGATTTCCATGTGTTCCTGAGCGACGTAGGTGGTAGTAAAAAACAGACTGATGAACAGTATTCCCAGAACTGAGGTATACAGTGTCAGACGTCGGAACAACCGTGGCCGCTGATGCTGTTCAGATTTCAAGGCAGTAACCTTTGCCAGGCAGGGTTTTTAATAAGGGTTTATCCGGGAAACGGCTGAATATCTGGCGAATGGCGTACATATGGCTGCGCAACGCATCGCTGTCCGGTTCTTCATCCTGCCAGACTTCATCAATCATTCGTTGACGACTGACCATTGCTGGGTAGTGCGTCATCAGCAGCTGTACGATGCGGCTCTGTATCGGACTCAGATGTATGTCCTCACCAGCAAGGCTGAGCTGTTCGTTGTTTATATCAAACATCAGAGAGCCAACAGTCAGATGAGGGGCCGGAGCGATCACGCTGCGCCGGCACACAGCGTGTATGCGCAGCAGTAATTCCTCCATAGCAAAAGGTTTGATCAGGTAATCGTCGCCACCGGAATTAAACGCGGCGGTTTTGTCATCCAGACTGTTTTTAGCGGTAAGAAAAATAATAGGTGTGCGGATATTCATTTCATTGCGCAGGATATTAACGGTGTCGATGCCATTCAGCCGTGGCATCATAATATCCATAATAATGACATCGAAATCATGCTGTTTGACCAGCTCGATGGCCATCTGCCCGTTATAGGCACAATCGACTCCAAAGCCATCCAATTCGAGATACTCAGCCAGGGTCGCCATGATCTGTTGGTTGTCATCGACAATCAGAATACGCATAAAATTATTCGCCGGTTCCGCGCTTCCACACACTGTGACAGGTAAATGGTAAAGCAGGCAGATCTATCCGGTGGAACAAATGACACCTTTGCATCTGCCTGCACTGTAAGGTTCGAGTTATTTTATGGTTAAACGTTCGATTTCGATCTGTACTGGTTTATCGTGATCGACTTCCACCTCTCCCATGATCAATATTCGGGTATTTTCATCAAATGGCTGAGGTGGAAAGTCTTCCTGCTCAAGCTCTACCTGAATTTCATCAGTACCATCAGAAAATACATAGGTTTCGTAGCTTAGTTTTTTCACCAGATATCCGCTCAGAGTCACCGGCTGATCGTCAACTGGGTTGGCCAGAATCTGAGCCAGAGTGTGATCGCCTTCAGCGGTGGGGCCTGTGTATTCAGCATGCACTGTCATGGATAACGCGGCAACTGGCAGCAGGGCAGAAAAAGCCAGTAAGTGGGATTTCAGAATTTGCATAGTATGTTCTCCGTTTAACTTCCGCAGAAATAACACCATAACGGGCGTGAAGAAAACGTGAAGACCTGGATGACTGCTTCGTTTATTTGTTAAGGCCCGGCGTTTTTATCTTTGGGAAAAGTTTTACCAGAGGTTCCTCGCCGGAAAAGTCGGGCACAACCCAGATCTGTTCAAACGGGTGGGGTGGAAGGTTGAGATGAGGCAGCAGCTGACAGAATTCCTGCCGTTGCCATAAAGGGCTGGCGTTACGGATGACCAGCCAGCAGCGCCGTGAGTTGTAGTGCTTGCGGGCTTTGCTTGTCAGTATGCGGCTCAGCGACTGTTTCAGACGCTGTTGCCAGTCCATGCCTGCCAGGTCGTGCAGGTAGGCCCAGAGGTGCTCGCTGCCGTGATAGTGTTCATGCTCTCTGCTGCCGGCAGCATCACCCGAGGCAATGCGGGCTTCCTGTTCGCTGGCGTATAAATGCGCAATTTCCAGATCCAGTTTCTGCCCCTGTAAATAACAGGAAATATCAGGCTTGGCCGGATCATTGTGCCAGATATGGCGGATACTCTGATGGAACTGATGTTCATAAGCACGCATAAACAGACGCGCTGCTTCATGCTCAAGGCGGCGCTTCTCGCTTTCAGACGCACTGAGGCGGCGTCCGCTGTGGTCGTGATGAATATCTGAAGTCACTGGCGTTGCCTTGTTGTCCGGATGTTCGCAGTACCTGACAGGGTTTCAGGTTTAGGGTTTCGGGATTCGGGTTTTTGCTTAGCAAGTGATCAGATTACACTGTTTCTGCAAAGTTTTGTTGTTCTTATCAACAGGGTGCCATATCGTCGCACTCTGTTGCCATTTTTGGTCCTGTTTATGTGATGTGACCCTTTCTTTGTGGCCCTTGCCGGCGCTTCGGGAACCTTCCCGCCTGCTGAACTCAACCTGCTGTACGGTTTGCTCTGATGCCTGAAATTACCCCTGAACTGCTCCTGATGTTATTTGCTGTGGCTGGCGTCGCTGGCTTTGTGGATGCTGTCGCCGGTGGCGGTGGTCTGTTAACGATTCCGGCAATGCTGGCGGCAGGCGTTCCACCGGTACAGACAGTGGCCACCAACAAGCTGCAGGGCAGTTTCGGCAGTTTTACTGCGATGCGCTATTTTGTCCGCCGGGGATTGATCAGGCCCCGGCTTGAGGTCCCGGCAATCATCGTTTGTCTGCTGGCGGCAGCGGCGGGTGCTGTTGCGATTCAGTGGTTTAATGCCGACATTCTGGTGCAGATTATTCCGTTTGCTCTGATCGGTATCGCACTTTATCTGCTGCTGGCGAAGAACGTCGGTCGCCAGGCGACTAAGGCGCGCCTGAGTAAAACTCAGTTTGGTGGCAGCCTGCTGCCCTCAGTGGCCTTCTATGACGGCTTCTTCGGTCCCGGAACCGGCACTTTCTTTACCGTTGGCTATTGCCAGTTGCGTGGTATGAACATGCTGGATGCGACAGCACACGCCAAACTGATGAATTTCACCACCAACATCGTCTCGCTGGCGGTGTTTGTGTTCTCCGGCCAGATCGTCTGGACCGTAGGTATCTGTATGGCTGCGGGACAGGTGATTGGTGCCCGTCTGGGGGCAGCCTCGGCCATGCGCCACGGCGTTGGCCTGATCCGTATCATGACCATTGGCGTGTGTATCGCCATCAGCCTCAAACTGCTGCTGTCAGACTGATCTGACTGACTTATGTCGTAAGCTTCGCTGAAGCGGGCCAGAGCCCGGGCATTTCCTGATTCTTCGTCTAGTCTGAACTGTATACGTGTCTGCATTTATAGCAGGTTGGAATTGAGGTGACCGGATGTCCGACGAAGTCTTTTCCTTTGCGGCGGAAAGCGCTCAGCAGGGTTCAGAAAATGGTAATGGCTGGAAAATACTGTCGGTAGAGGATGATGCAACGTATCAGGCCTCTCTGCTGCATAATCTGCGTGGCATAACGGTCGACGACAGTCCGGTCAACGTTCTTACCGCATCTTCTGCTGCGATGGCGGCCAGCGTTCTGTCTGAACACCCTGATATTGCTCTGGTACTGGTCGATGTGGTGATGGAAGAGGACGATGCCGGCCTGACGCTGGTGCGTTCTATCCGTGACGTGCTTGGGAACTCAGCCATGCGTGTGATTCTGCTTACCGGACAACCCGGTATGGCACCACGCAAAGAAGTGATGGAACAGTACGATATCAATGAATACTGGAACAAATCCGATCTGACCCGGGAAAAACTTCATTCTGTAGTGCGCAGTAACCTGCGTACCTGGCAGTATATGGACAACCTGAATCATGCCAGGAAAGGCCTGCAGGTAATCATTGATGCTTCCCGCAACCTCTACAGTAAACAGGATTTAGCGGGATTTGCTGAAGCGGTACTGAGTTCCATCGGCAAAGTAATTGATGCTGAAGGCGGCGGTATCGTCTGTAGCAGCAGCAGCTTCGGTGCCGATCAATTTGAGGTTATTGCCGGCAGTGGCAGATTCAGTAAGCTGAACGGCAAAACACTGACGTCAGATCATCTGGCGAAATATCATGCAACTCTGCAACAGGCAAAAGCCAGCAAAGAGCATCAGTTTGAGGCCGAGTATACTGTCCTCTATTTCGAAACCGCACACATCGATGGTTACCAATATCTGGTCGTCGTCGATGGCCAGGTAAAACCCAGCGAACATCAGATTTATATGCTGCAGGTTTTCAGCGAAAATATCCGCACAGGATTTGCCAACGTAGCACTGATTAACCGTGTTTCTATGGTGGCTTACTTTGATGAATATCTGGGTGTATTCAACCGCAACGGATTATTGCGGGAAATCGGTTCCATGAGTTTACCGGAACGCCAGCGTTCTGTACTTATGCTGGTTTCGATACGACGCTACCCGGATATGATGATCGCGTTTGGCGAAAGTTACTGCCGCAATCTGTTGATGCGGTTTATGGAAGGTCTCAATGATGTCATCCCGGATTACACCTGCTTTGCTGTAGTCAGCTCAGGTGTTTTTGGCATCGTATTGGATAAAACTCTGGTGCCGGAGCCCGGCGTTATGGAAATGGCGGCCGAGCGTACCCTGAGTATTGCCGATATTGAGCATCATCTGCTGCTCAGTTTTTGTCGGGCTGATCTGTCAATGATGGCGGAATTGCCCGCGCAGGAAATACTGCAACTGGCAGAAGCCTCTCTGGTTTATGCCAACGAAAAGAACATCAGCTACACCGAATATAAAGACGACTATCGTATTCAGATCCGTGACCGGACACTATTGCTGCAGAAAGTGCAGCAGGCATTGCTGAACCGCAGTCTGACGATCATGCTGCAGCCCAAAGTGGATATGCTCAGCAATGAGGTTGTTGGCTTTGAGTCGCTGGTGCGTATCTTTGATGAACACGGCGTGATGATCCCGCCACTGGACTTTATTCCATTGGCCGAGGCATCCGGGCTGATTACCCTGATTGATCAGCAGGTATTGGGGATGAGCCTGGAAGCTATTCAGACACTGAGCAGCCATGGCTATGCACTGCCGGTTTCGTTTAATGCCTCGGCCAAAGATCTGTTCAACCGCAACTATTCCAAAGCTATCTTTTCTGTTGTTACCAATAAATTGGTTGTGCCTGAGCTGCTGGATATTGAGATTACCGAGTCGGAAATGATTGCCGATTTCGAGAAGTTTGACGTATTGCTTAAGCAGTTTATTGCTTTGGGGATGGGCGTCAGTATTGATGATTTCGGTACCGGATAT